>JACMKG010000347.1 GCA_014380255.1 Prolixibacteraceae bacterium
ACATCCTTTACCTCGAAACCCATTTGCAAAGGCAAAAGGCCGGTAAGCAATGCTTTTTCGAATTCAGCTTTTTTTAATCCTTCCATGCGTACGGCTGTGGATTGACCAAAGCGATTGCCCCATAGTTTTTGCCCTGTTTCAAGCGAAATAAAGGCTTTGGGAGTTCCTTTCAATGCTTTCCAATAGTCTTCATCTTTGGGCCTTATTTGCTTTAAATCAACAGGCACTCCTGTTTTCCAGTCACGGCAATTACCAGCATCCGATAGCCCGGGAATTACGGGCATCAGGTTCTGATCAGCCAATAGCCCTTCCTGCCTGTAAATCTGTTCTACAAAAAATAAAGTATCTTTCTGGATTAGGCGACGCAATGGGCCAACCTCAAAATAAGAAAGCTTAACTGTATCTTTTTCTTTTACCTTCAGATCATCGGCCAGCCATTCGCTGATAGCCATTTGCTGCCCGTTTAACGATTCATCGGTGGAAACGAATGAATAAGGAGTCTTTTGCCCGTTGGCTGAAAAATCGTTGATGAAATAAGTAAATACGGTGCGTGATTCAGGTAGGAGGGTTGTACAGAACTGTTCTACGGCCGGTTCTACAAATACCCGGTCAGAAATGACCTCTGTATAATTCAGCTCCCTGTTTTCTCTCACCTCCAAATTAACATCTTCCAGAGTCCAGTTATTTTGCAGACTGCCAATCAGATCAGCATCTGTGGTTCCTTCTGCAACAAGCAATACATTGGCTTTTTGCTGAAGTTCCATTTGCTGGTTTAGCCAGTCCAGATTCAGAAAAACATTGCGTGGAGCTGACTGTATGTTCTGAAGATTGAAATTACCCGTTTGTTCAGGTTTTAGGATGCGTGCCACAGTAACCCTGAATGATAGAGTGGCTTCTTTCTCAGCTACAAAAGGCGTATTGGCAGGAAAGGTATTGAGTTTATTAACCCGAAGCAGGAATTCATCCCCTTCTTTCAGTCCGGACAGTTCTGCCAGATTCTCATTAATTGCCACTTCATTACCATTCAGCATAAAAGATTCAGGATCATGGGCAAATTGACCAAAAGTAGAATCAATGCCCCAAATGGCCATTTGATTGATCCGAAGTTCGCCGCCATCAATGACTGCAAATCCATTGGCACGAAGCAACGCTGATGTCTGTATCCCTGTCTTTTCAGTCATCTCTTTAGCAAGCTGTTGACGGAACAGGCGTTCTCCGGCTGTAACTACATGCGAGGTATTTCCCAGGCGCTGAACACTGATCTGTTGCAAACTGTACTTTACAGAATCACCGATAATCAAGGCCCCTACAATAATAGCGGTGCTTAAAGCGATTCCAAGTACAATCGTAAAATTGAGCTTGCGGTAAAACCAGATGGATTTTAATATCAGTTTAGAGAAAGACATGCAGCGAAAATTGAATATAAATGTTGTTTGATAGTAAATTAAAATTCAGTCATGATGAAATAGAAGTTGATCTTACTTTGGCACCGGGATTAATTTTCCATCCACCAACGAATAAATGCGATTCATTTTATGTGCCACCTGCATAGAGTGAGTAACCACAATAAGGGTAACTCCTTCTTCTTTATTTAGTTCAACCAACAGGTCGGTCAGGTTATATGCGGATTGATGATCAAGTGCACCGGTTGGTTCGTCAGCCAGAATGAATCCAGGCTTGTTGATCAGCGCCCGTGCAACAGCCGTGCGCTGACATTCCCCGCCCGACAACTGGGTGGGGCTTTGGTGTGAAACTCCGGCCAGGCCCATTCTTGAAATCAGGTGCTGAGCGCGCTCAAAGGTTTCCTTGCCCTGAAGTTTCTTATGGGTAAGCGTTGGCAAAAGCACATTTTCAAGCAACGTGAGTTGGGGCAACAGATGATGCATCTGAAAAACAAACCCGATCTTTTCATTTCTAAACCTGGCAAGCTCCTGATCAGACAATAGCGACAAATCCTGGTTGTCAAAGTACATTTTACCCGAATCAGGCCTGTCAAGGGTTCCTATCATGTTCAGTAAAGTGGTCTTGCCCGAGCCGGATGGCCCTACAATGGCTATGCTGTCACCCGTATTAACTTCCATGTCTAGTTGATCAAGTATAACCCGTGCTGAAGAAGTATTTCCAGAGTAATAGGATTTAGTCAGTTGGTTTAGTTTAAGTTGCATTCTTTAATTTATAAAGGTATTTAATCGCATAAATTAGTAAACAAAACGATCGTGTGAAGAGACTCGAAAGTTCTTACAGAGTTTTTATGGGTTGTCGAACATTCTCGTAAATTGCTACCATCTTTTTAGCCTGGGAATGAATATCAAAATGTTGCTTCACTCCCGATCGTGCTGCTTCACTTAACTGCTGCAATTTTTCCTTATCCAATATCAGGGAAGCCAGTGCCTCGGCCAGTTGTCTGGGGTCATTGGGTGAATAAATAGTTCCGCCGCCACTGGTTTTTATGACCTCAGGAAATGCACCCAAAGCAGGTTGTACCATCGGAATACCTGAAGCCATTGCTTCTATCTGGTACAGCCCGAATGCTTCACCATTCAGCACCGGTACTGAGATCAGCCTGACGGAGTCAAAGAATTTCTGACGTTCCTCGCCTTCAAACTCTTCAGCCCAGAATACATCATTTGTCATGCCGGCTTTCGATATTTTCTGCTTCTGTTCTTTGATGAAAGGAGCATCATCGGCTGTCTTGCCTCCTGTAATTTTAAGTTTGACCGAACTAAACCGGGCATTTTCTCTAAGCAGGATAAACGCATCGACCAGTACAGCCAGCCCGTTTTCTTCACACATGCGTGAGAGATATCCAATAACAGGCTCTTTATGGGTGATATTCTTCGGGGAGTAATCGGCCGCATCAACACCCAGGTAGACCGTGTGCATATTCTCTTTGCTGATGGTCATCTTGTTGTGAATTTCTGCCCCGTAATAGTCGCTTACAGAAATAAAGGCATCGACATCCTCACCACGCCTGCTCATAAGGTCCCACACTTCTTTTCGATATTTATCGGGCATCGCATCCACCCAAACATCCTCATCCTGAAGCGAACAGACCACGGGTATGTTCATCCGCTTTTTAATTTGCCGGGCAAGTCCGAGCAGTAAGGCATTGGATAAGTGCACCACATCCGGCTTGGCTTCATCTGCCAGCCAATCCACCAACCGGTCGAGTTCTGCCTTTTGGCCTCCATCTTCACCCAGCAACATGGAAATAGTCATCTTTTCCAACCCACTGGCACGTGTTGACCCGGCTTTACGGGCAGCCATGTTAAGGACACTTTTCGAATCCAGGGCATGCTCTACAAAGGCCGGTAAATGCCGAAAAACCGGGAATTGCTGTTTTAGATACAGGTTTACAGCCCCATAAAACACAGGCACTTCATCCAGATCATGCCCGTCATCGAAAATAGGCAGATACAAGGGTACCTTGATTACCTGATGCCCCAAATCTTTCAATGCTTTTAGGTATTTGCTGTCACGCAGGCAGTTACCGCAGTAAAAGCTGCCTCCAGAACCGGGAATGATGTGTGCGATCTTCATAATCGGTGAATTAGTTGAATGACTGTATGTATCGTATTCCAGGCAGGCTTATCCAAATATATAAATCCTCCCGTCACCTGCACCTACTACTATCTTTCCTGAAACCACTGCGGGACTGCCAATAACCGGGCTTCCCAATTCGTATTTCCAAAGCTCTTTACCTGTCTTCAGGTCATGAATATACAACATTCCATCCATTGTGCCGGTAACTACTTTACCAGAGGCAATGACGGAGGATGATTCTACACGGTTACTGGCTTTTATCTTCCAAACCACCTTTCCCGAGCTTTTATCAAAACAGTAGATAAACCTGTCCTGATTTCCGATTACGATCAAGTTGCCACTTAAGGAAGGTGAAGCGATAAATGGCAAGTTCTTCTCTGGATCATCATAGGTCCATACCACTTTTCCTGCTTCCAAATCGATGCAGAAAAAACGGCCTTCGTAATCACCCACGTAGGCATGTTTCCCATTAATCACGGGTGATGAGGCTACATAGGTATCCAGTTTAATTTTTCTGGAAGCTTTGCCTGTTTCAATATTTACCAGGTGAATGAATCCGTCACAGCCTCCAAATACGGCATTTTTACCATAGATGGCCGGCGCTCCGTTTATATAATTATCTGATTCATATTGCCATACGCTATCACCCTTGGCAAAGCCTACCGCATGCAGGTTATAGTCGTAACTTCCCACTACCAGGCGGATTTGATTGCCAACCTTCAGCCAGTTGGCCGAACCCATGATCTGATTATCTGTCTTGTATTTCCATAGCTGTTTGCCTGTTTTCTCATCCAGGCTGAAAAACATGCCATCCAGAGAGCCAAACACCACCGATCCATCCAAAAACAGGGCAGGAGCTTCTATGGCATTACCCGAATCAAATTTCCATTTTTGTTTTCCATCCAACCCAATGGCGTACATGCTGCCATCGGTCGATCCGCAGAAAATGGTTTGCCCAGATACAACGGGAGATGCTTTAATGTCGTCGCCAGTCTGAAAGGAGGAGAGCAATTTGGGTTTCTCAGGAATGGTGGAAGAGGTAGTTCCCGATAGTTGCTGATTACCCCTGAATATGGGCCAGGACTGCTGGGCCGAAACAACGCTTAGTTGAATAAACGCGAGTAATACTATAAAGAGGATTGTTTTCATAGTTGTTCTTCTTTACCAAACATTGCCAAAGCGCCGGTTGGACAAGCTTCCGCTACTATTGAAGCTGTTTTTTCAAGTCCTTTCTGAACGCTTTCATTAAATGGAACGCCTACCTTTACATCGAATCCGCGCCCGATGAACGTAAATCCGAATTCCTCCTGGTGTAGCCTCGTTAGCCGTACGCAAATGCCACATTTAATGCATTTGGAGGGTTCATAAACAATCCCTTCACGGTGGATAAACTTCTCTACATTTTGGCGTTCATCGCTCTGGAATCGCTTCTGAACGGCATGAAAGCGGTTGGACAGATCGCGTAAAACGCAGGATTCCGGATTGCGGCAATCGCAATGCATGCAACGTCTGGCTTCCTGCATGGCAGCCTCGCGGCTAAAGCCTTCTTTACCTGCCTTTTGACGCGGTGAGGTTTCAGAATCCTTTTGGTATTGAATAAATTCTATTTCACCCAAGCGGCCGAACTTTGAATTAAACCGCTCGGGATATCCTTCCACTTTGGCCGTTTTAAAATAGCTGTCAATCACCGAGGCTACTTCTTTTCCCTGACCTACCGAACGCACGGCCAGTTTGGATGCACGGAGTGAATTCCCGATAGCAAACACGTTGAGAGAAGAGGTCTGATAGCTTGATTTGTCGGCTATAATGCCGGTTTTAGCCTTTTTTAAGCCAAAAGCAGGGTTTTCATCTTCTACAGTTCCCGAAGCCACTACAACGGCATCAAATTCGTTTTGCAGAGAAGAAAACCGCTCCTGATCAATCGTTTCATTCATTCTCAGCTGAACTCCCGTGGCAAGTATGCGCTCAACTTCCATCGTAATGACTTCAGCAGGCAAAATTTCCTGATTTATCTGGAGTAACTCTCCTCCGGGATTTTTATTTTTATCAAAAATAACTGCCTGGTGACCTTTCAGTTGAAGATAATAAGCTGAAGCCAACCCGGCCGGGCCTGCGCCAATGACCGCTACTTTTTTTCCTGATAACGGTTCTGCATGAGGCTTATATTGTGAATTACTGGCCAGATCATCATCACCGGCTGATCTTTTCAGCAGGCAGATGGAAACAGCCTCGTCCACTTGTTTTCTGCGGCAGCCGGCCTCACAAGGGGCCGGGCAGATTCTTCCCAGAATGGATGGAAGGGCAATATCCCGTTTTACTACTTCCAGTGCTTTGGCAAAGTCACCTTTGGCAATCAGGCGGTTCATCAACGGAATGTTCATATGGGCCGGGCAAACCAGCTGACAGGGAGCCTCACAGTCGCCCACATGTTCACTGAGCAACAGTTCAAGAGCGACCCTTCGTGATTCAATGGTTTCCTCATCATTCGAGATAATAACCTGGCCATCAAAGGCCGGGGTGGAGCAGGAAGCAAAAAAACGTCCGTTTTTAGCATCCTTTACCAGGCAAACCATGCAGGAGGTAAAATGACCAGTTCCTTCCAAATAGCACATGGTGGGAATATCAATGCCAATGGAATGAGCCGCCTGCCAAACGCTTGTTCCATCCTCAACTTCCACCGTTCGGTTATCTATCGTTAGTTTTATCATCTTTTCAATTCAAAGGAATTCATACAAAAGTAATTAATAAGATCTGTTTCACAGTGATAAAGAGGCAAAA
>JACMKG010000348.1 GCA_014380255.1 Prolixibacteraceae bacterium
AGCGATAAGAACAACATTCCGCATCCAAACATCATTACAGAATCAGGGCGTTCACTAACGGCACACCATTCAGTGCTGGTCTTTGAAGTTCTTGAAACTACTACTCTGCCAACCATGGGTGAAGAAGAAGTTTCCAAAGAAGAAGATCATGAGTTGGTAAAAGAATTGTTCTCCTTATGGGAAAACCTTAACCAGCCAAAGATGCTTGAAACATGGCATGATTCACAACAGATCAGGGAAGAAGCGCTTGATTTATTCAGCCTTGGATTGCTGGATCTTAAAACGCGTGCACAGATCGAACGTTTATTCTGGTCAATCACCAAAGAGATTCACCAGATGACCAGCGAGTTGAAACACATTCCTGAAGAACTGTTATACTTGCCTAAATTATTATCAGACAAGTATTTCTGTAACTTTTCATTATTCCAGTCCCTTCCCGATTCATGGGCTATCGACCAGATATTCCCCATTATCCCTATTCAGCGACTGGATGAGAAGCCAGACCGCTCAGCAACGATCCAGGATATTACCTGTGACTCGGATGGTAAGATTGACAACTTCATCTCGACCCGTAATTTCTCCTATTACCTGCCGGTACATCCTTTGAAATCAAAGGAACCATATTACATCGGCGTCTTTTTAGTAGGAGCTTACCAGGAAATACTGGGCGACTTGCATAACCTGTTTGGCGACACCAATGCCGTGCATATTTCTGTTGATAACAAGGGATACAGCATCGACCAGATCATTGATGGGGAAACGGTGGCTGAAGTACTTGACTACGTTCAGTACAATGCCAAGAAGCTGGTTCGTACCGTGGAAACATGGGTGACTTCATCTGTAAAATCAGGTATTATCACTGCGGAAGAAGGAAAAGAGTTCTTATCCAACTACCGCTCAGGATTGTATGGTTATACTTACCTGGAGTAAAACATCTAAAAACCAATTTATTATATATCCCCGCATCTCCAAGGTTTCAGAACTTTGGAGATGTTTTTTTTAGATAGATTCTCTGGATAACAGGTAGTAATCCTTTATCAGCCTCTCTTTCTTCTGATTCTTATAATGAAGGTTGATCCGGTACACTTTTTCTATTTGATAATCAGGGAAGTAACTCCTAATAGCTACTGAATCCTTACTGTCGACCATCAATCCAAATTTGCTCTCTCCCGGAACAGCGATCAGGTTATCATTTGTTTCAATAATTGGAATGGCTTTACCAAAATCCCATACTATTTCAGGGGCCACAGAGGTAAGGGTATACGTTTTAATGTTGAGATCCTTTTCAAGGCCCTGTGCTTTTGCAGTAGAAGCATAATCGGGGTTATAAACAAATTCCTTGTACATAGGAATTACTGATATGACGATGATCGTAAAAACTGCTATCATCGAATAGAATACTTTCCAAAAGTTCTTTTGCAGAAGCCCTTTGACGATAAGGTAACCGCATCCAAATATCAAAACAGAAGAACCTATAACCAGCCATATGTATTCCTGCAGATTATCTTTCAGCAGAAAAAATAAAGCAAACGGATAGGCAAAGGCGATAAGTGCAAAAATTCCAAAAGAAAAATAGACAACCTTTTTTTCCTTTCTACCCATTCTCTCATTAAAATTATAAAGCAAGTATTCAATATAAAAGCCTGTGGTTAAGGCCAGCGGTATAAGAACCGGAACCAGGTACCTTGACTTTTTCTCAGGAATAAGCGAAAGCAAAAGCAACGAGAGCAGAGTCCACAATACGGCAAAGCGATAGGCTTTCAAATGATTTACCCTGGCCTTCAACCATGGATAGAGCAAAGAAATAAGCGAAGCTATGGCCCATAAACCACTCTGCAGAAAGAAACTCCAGTAATAGTAAAACGGTTTTATTTCGTAACTGGTCCAGTTGGACGTTTCCCGGGAAGCAATGATGCGGAAAGGTTCAGGATCTTTCACCCGCACATATATATACCACGAGAATCCAATTACCAGGCCCGATATAAGCATAACGAGTAAATAAACCCCTTTACGCCGGAACAAATTGCTGTAAACGATCGCGTAGCTGATTATGAAGGGAAGAAAAAGGGCATACAAGGAAACAGGACCTTTGCTTAAGATGGAGAATCCCATAAATAACCCTGCGAGCAGACTGTTTCGCACTTGGTATGAATCCTTGAGCAAAAGTAAAGAGGTAAAAAAAATGCTCACCATCATGAAGCTGTGCGTATACATATCCCACTGATTATCGCGCCCCGCAAAGAAGATATAAAACGAGGTGATCAGGATCAGTGCATTGTTTATACTGTGAGTGGAACCCAATTCCAAAAGTTTAGAATACTGCCAGTATACAATAACCAGCAAAAAAGTAATAGCCACTACCGGCAGCCGTAATGCGAAGAGGGAATCAAATCCAAAGGCAGCCCCTGATGCTGCCGTCAGCCAGGTGGGCAAAGGAGGCTTTTGATAACGAGGCTCATTGTTGAGGGTAGTAAGCAGGTATTCATCATTCTGGACCATCTCGCGTGCAGATATAAAATTACGCGCTTCCATAATATTAACCTCTATCTTGTCTAATCCTGAAAACAACAAAATAGTGGTGACAATAAATAATAGTGCTGGTTGTTTGTATTTATGCAGTTTAGAAATCATGGGTACACCGGTTCAGGTTATAGACTCTGGTCAAACATTAATTACAATACAAATGACTGAATATTAAATTTACCTAACAACTATGTTGGTTTCTTTCCGGATGATATCCGACGAATGCCTGTATCTATGAGGCAATAAGTGCAAAGGCTTTTTGAGCCATCTTTTTAATGACATCCTAATTTGGTATCGCCATTTGCTGAAGATCATCGCATTAAGCGTTCGCACATCGCTGACTGCCGCTTCACGTGCATACTCGGCAGCAATAATACCGATGGTTTCTACCGGCAATGCCAACCTACTTAGGTTATCCATCCCTCTTTTAAATGAATAGGATCTAAACCGCATGCGGTTATTGTCGATCAGGGAGAAGTCGTATTGATTACCGGTAACAGAATAAAGTACATTTTGAATAGTCAGGTCGTTATGAAAAACACCATTCTTATGGACTATGTAGATGAAGCGTGAAAAAGCTTTTAAGGCAATTTCAGATTCTGAAACAGGCAACTGGAACAACTCCATCATAGGCAAGTAATCCGTGTATAGGCTCACGTAATAACTCTGATAAAGCATTCCGTACTTATAACAATTGATATAGGCCACAGGCTCGGGGGTGGTAATTCCTTTTTGAATAAGCACTTCTGAATATTCAAAGGCCCTGCTTGCTTTTGATTTACGAACCGTTGAAAAGATATACCTGTTGGCAAGGGTCAACCGCTTGAAATATTTAATAGCCAACACGATACCATTTACATTTACAAGATGTACATCGTTTCGCCCCACATATATCTCATCCCCCAGGGTGGAGAAGTCTTTGGGTATCTGTGAAATAAAATCCCTCAGATGAGCGTATGTAGAATGGACGAAAATTTCTGTTTTCATGTTTCAACGTAATATAAACCGGACATACACAATCTTTTATTTCCCTTTCGGACAATAAAATTAAGGTAATTAAATAATAAAACGATATGTTTTGCACAACCTTTCCTTAAAAAAATACAAATACTTCATATAGAGCAATTGTGTTTATTAACGATGGGCGATAAATTCCATGGTTCATATTTCAAAGGCATTCCATCAACAGGTGTTTTGACTTTCTCTCAAGATACATAAGATCAATTGTAAAACCTGTGGAGACAGGTATGTTCCAGGTTCATTTTGATTGCCAGTCATAAAGGTTGAAGGACTGATGGACTGAAAGATTGAAGGATTGATCCCGAATTCTCGCACAGGCGTTAACTTCGTTTTGTTATGTGCTGTTAATCATTTGATTACCAAAATAAATAATGTTATTATTTAGCCATCCACTATTATTGATATTCAATTTGGTTACACAGAGTTTCACAGAGGCTCACAGAGTTTCACAGAGCCTTGCTATACACTAGTTGAACTCTGTGTCAAACTCCGTGTAACTCTGTGTAACTTTAACATCGAATTACTAAAGTTAAAGCACCTTAC
>JACMKG010000349.1 GCA_014380255.1 Prolixibacteraceae bacterium
AAAGCTGAAATCCTGCATATGCTGGCCAAGCGCCCTGAGCCGGAAGTACTTCAGAATGCTATTCAGCCTTCTTTGGATTCGAAAGATGAAGTGGTTCGTGTGGCAGCGATCGAGGCACTGGCTATGAACCAAAAAACCAAAGCTGTTCCTGCATTGATTGAGCAGTTGAAAAAAGCTACATCAACGCAAGAGATTGCCCAAATTGAACAAGCTCTGAGAATTACCGCTTCTGTAAAGGAAAGTGATTTGATCATGTCTCAATTGGAAGGAATGAATGATGCCGGGAAAGTGGTACTGCTCAATGTGCTGGGAGCCCGTCGTGCCACGGATGCTTATGCGCTGATTAAAAAACAGGCTGCTTCCGCCAATCCGGACGTAAGAGCAGCTGCCTTTTCAGCGCTCGAAACAGTTGTAAAAGCTGAAAATAGCGCCGATTTAATTGCCCTGCTGAAAGAAACAAGTGATAAAAACGCCCTTACCTCAATTCAAAAAGCATTGATTGGCATTTATTCTGGCACAGAAAAAGCAGACAACTCACTGGTATTGAATGAAATTGAGAAGGGGGGAATGAATGAAAAACTGATCCCAATTCTGTCTTCTTTGAATGACCCCCAAGCCTTAAAAACAGTTGTAAGGTTGCTGAAAAACGGCAACCAGGCTGAACGTGAAGCTGCATTTGTTTCACTTTCAAACTGGAATGATGCAAAGGCTGCCCCCCATTTGCTGGCAGTATTTACCAACCCTAACATGAAGCAATTCAAGGACAATGCCTTGAAAGCCTATATCCGCCTTACGAATCAATCCAATTTGCCCGATGATCAAAAGTTACTGATGATCGAAAAACTGATGGCTGAATGTTCAACCACTGCTGAAAAAACACAGGTCCTCCAGGCCGCCCGACCAATTAAAACGTTCCTGTCATTTGTATTTGTTTCAAATTACCTGAACGATCCGGATCTAAGCGCAGTAGCTTCTGCCACTGCCAAAGCGCTTGCTTTACCCTCTTCGGGAAAAAAGAATGGGCTGAGCGGGGAATTTGTAGCCAATGTATTGACCCAGGTGATGGGTAAGATGACTGGCCCTGATAGTCAGTACGATGTGATTGACGTGCGCGAGTATCTGGAGAAGATGCCCAAAGAAAAGGGGTATATGAGTATTTTCAACGGAAAAGATTTGACCGGCTGGCAGGGATTGGTGAAAGATCCGATTGCCCGTGGTAAAATGACCCCGGAAGCATTGGCCAAGGCACAGAAGGAGGCCAATTCAAAAATTGGAGATAACTGGAGTGTGAAAGATGGAAGTATTGTCTTTAATGGCAAAGGCGATAACCTATGCACCCAGAAAATGTACTCGGACTTTGAAATGCTGGTTGATTGGAGAATCAGTAAAGATGGTGACAGTGGAATTTACTTGCGTGGAACTCCCCAGGTTCAGATTTGGGATACTGCACGCGTTGACGTTGGAGCCCAAGTGGGTTCGGGAGGACTGTACAACAATCAGAAAAACCCAAGCAAGCCGCTCGTACTGGCCGATAATGCCATTGGCGACTGGAATACCTTCCGCATCAAGATGGTGGGCGACCGGGTAACTGTTTTCCTGAATGGGGTGCTGGTAGTGGATAGTGTGGTGATGGAAAACTACTGGGATCGCACTATGCCGATTTTTAAATACGAAGCCATCGAACTACAGGCGCATGGAACTGATTTGGCTTTCCGTAATTTGTTCGTAAAAGAACTGAATGCAGATGACGTGAAACTCAGCGCTCAAGAGGAAGCAGAAGGTTTTAAACTGCTATTCAATGGGAAGAACCTGGACAACTGGAAAGGCAACAAAATAGATTATACAGCTGAACAAGGCATGCTGGTGGTCAGCAGCCGCGAAGGTACCCACGGGAACCTGTTTACGGACAAGGAATACTCAGATTTTATTTTCCTCTTTGAATTTCAGCTGACCCCCGGAGCCAACAACGGACTTGGGATTCATGCTCCTTTGGATGGCGATGTCGCTTATGAAGGCAAAGAGCTTCAGATCCTGGATAATACGGCAAACATCTACAAAGATTTGCAACCCTACCAGTATCATGGTTCTGTTTATGGCATTATCCCTGCAAAACGGGAATTCCTGAAATCTCTTGGCGAATGGAACTACCAGGAAGTGATGGTCAAAGGTGATGAGGTGAAAGTAACCTTGAATGGAACTGTTATCCTGGAAGGGAATATGAAGGAAGCCAGCAAAAACGGAACGGCCGATCATAAAGATCACCCCGGATTAAAGCGCCACAAAGGGTATATCGGATTCCTGGGCCATGGCTCGGAACTCAAATTCAGAAATATACGGATTAAAGAATTATAATTCAATGTATCTGAATAAGGACTTTGAGCAGCTTTATCATTACCAATGAAACGAGAAAGCTTATCCTAAAACAAAAAACCCCATACACTTCACATGTATGGGGTTTTTACTTTTTGCTTGTATCCCGGTTGGGATTCGAACCCAAGACCTACGGCTTAGAAGGCCGTTGCTCTATCCAGCTGAGCTACCGAGACATCCTTTAAAGCGGCTGCAAATATATAAAATTTAGTAAACCTTTCCTCATCCTTTTTGAAAAAAGCATAAGAAACCGGCAATCCTTATCAAAGTTAAAAATTACCGGTCCATTAAAGGCTTTATTATCAGATCAGTTCAATTTTATTTTGTTTGCAAAGAACCTTCATTTCATCGGGCCAGATGCTTGATTGAATCTCTCCAATATGCGCTTTACGCAAGAAATACATACATAGACGTGACTGACCAATACCACCACCAATGGTAAGCGGAAGCTCATCGTTGAGCAGTCGTTTGTGCCAATACAGGTTCTTACGCTCTTCGGTACCGGTAATTTCCAACTGATGCAAAAGCGCTTCCTTGTCTACCCGAATACCCATGGACGACAACTCCAAAGAGGTTTCCATCATAGGGTTCCAAACCAGGATATCCCCGTTCAGGCCTTTAAAGTTATTAACCGTTGGAGTAGTCCAGTCATCGTAATCGGGAGCACGGCCATCGTGTTTTTCTCCACCGGGCAGAACACCGCCAATACCAATGATAAATACCGCACCATACATCTTGGCAGCTATATGTTCACGTTCCTTGGGTGTCATATCCGGATACTGAGCTTCCAGTTCTTCGGCATGAACAAAAGTGATTTCTTCAGGCAGAATAGGCTTTATTTGCGGGAAATGCTCAGACACTATAAATTCGGTACGCAGAAAAGCAGAATAAATCTTGCGAACAATCTTTTTCAGGAAATCAAGGGTACGCTCTTCTCTCGAGATCACCCTTTCCCAGTCCCACTGGTCCACATAAAGTGAATGAATATTGGTCAGCTCTTCATCCGGACGAATGGCATTCATATCGGTATAAAGGCCATAGCCCAATTCAATCTTAAGATCAGCCAAGGTCATCCGTTTCCATTTGGCCAGCGAATGAACTACTTCAGCGCTCCTATCGTCAAGTTCTTTCACTGGGAAGCTTACAGGGCGCTCTATGCCATTTAAATCGTCATTGATTCCAGTTCCCTTCATAACAAACAAAGGGGCGGTAACACGACGTAAACGCAGCTCAGAGGCAAGATCCTGCTGAAAGCAATCCTTTACAAGCTTAATGGCCTTTTCAGTCTGATTGACATCAAGCAGAGGCTGGTAGTCCCGGGGGATAAATAGTTTCATTAATACCTATCTTTTAGTTTAATTAATTTGTTTCCTCTATATCAGAAAATCTTTATTTCCGAAGCAAAAATAGCAACAGATTATTCATTTCGAAGCTTTTTCTATCACTTTTATTAATATTTCTCCAAAACAATTGACTTTTTGTAAGAATATGAAGTTAGAACACATTGGCATATAGAAAACATAGGAAACACATAAAAACTTAAAACTTCCAATTTATACTCTTATAAATTTGAAACTACATGTCCACTTCATCCATGTGTTTATTTTAAAACTTAACTATGTGTTCTATGTGTCTATGTGTTTATTCTTAACATCCAAAGATTTCCTATTTTTACGCAAAATTCACCTTGAGAAGTCTACCGACAAATACACTTCAGTTATACCTGATCAAGATTGCCAAGTGGTTCAATTTGGTGATGCCTATCGTGGTGCTTTTTTACCAGG
>JACMKG010000350.1 GCA_014380255.1 Prolixibacteraceae bacterium
CCAAAAAGGTTCTTCACGGTAAGCCCGCCAATGGAGATGACTCCTTTCATCTGCTCGGGCGGGATGGCATACACGTATACGATGTTCAGCAGAACATACATGAGCATCACAATACCGGTACCGTATAGCAGCGAGCGGGGAATGTTCCTTTCAGGGTGTTTAATCTCTGAACCGATGTACGTGGAGGCGTTCCACCCGCTGTAGGCAAACAGGATCCACATCAGGGAAAGGCCCATGGTTTTGATACTTCCAAAGTTAAAATCAACGGGGGATCCCTGTTCAAAATGGGTAAAGTCGCCCTTGCCCAATGCCAGGCCTGCCATGATAAGTACAGCAATGAGCAAAATTTTCATGATCGTAAGGTAATTCTGAATGCGGGTGCCGAATTCCAATCCCCGCAGGTGGATAAGGGTAAACAAAAGAATGATCACAATGGCCAGTATTTTATCCAGGTGCTGCCCCCAAGGGATCCCGTTGCTTTCAACTTGTGCCAGCTGAGGAAAGGCCCTGAAAAGGTACTGGCTGAAGCCAATAGCCGAGGCTGCAATGGGGGCAGAAAATCCTGCCACAAAGGATACCCATCCACTTAAAAAGCCAAAAAGGGGACTGTAAAGACGCGAGAGGAAAACATATTCACCTCCGGCACGGGGCATGGCAGCCCCCAGTTCGGCATAGGCGAGAGCCCCGCATAAAGCGATGATTCCACCTACTACCCAGAGGGCAATCAGCAGCCAAGGGTTGGAAAGCCCGCTCATCAGCAAGCCGGAAGTGGTAAAGATGCCGGCCCCGATCATATTGGCAATCACAATATTGGATGCCGCGAAAAGACCTACCTTTGGCCCCGGCCTGTCGCTCTCTGCCTGTTCCATCCGGACTATTGTTTTCCGGTTTTGTAGCTGATGGACATGCCTGCTCCCCGATCGTCCAGCGTGGTCTTGTAATTGGGAAGCTTGATCACATATTCATAAAAGCGCTGGTTGTTCGTCCGGCTAACGTTGTGGGAGACAAAACATCCACCTACTGACAGCTTGGGGTCCAAATCGTTGAAATAATTGATATACCAGCTCTTGTCGGCATCGCTGAAGACAAAGTCTATTGGCCCTTTTACCTTTGGCACCAGCTGATGGGCATCGCCCAGGCGGGCATCAATAAACTGAGACAGGCCGGCCTTTTTAAAGTTCTCCATGGCTTCCTTGTGCCTGTCCTCATCAATTTCAAAAGTGGTTAGCTTGCCTCCGGTCTTGCTCAAGGCCCAGGCAATCCAAATACCTGAATGACCGGTAGAGGTGCCTATTTCCACGGCGTTTTTATACTTGTTTTTGATAATGATATCATACAAAGCCTGCCCGTCAGAGGTTGGTACATTTAGATCACGCCAGGAGTTTTCACTCTCTTTCAAAAACGCCCTGACCTGTTTATCCAGTTTGGACTCATTGGCACTTTCATTGGACTGTGAATAAACCGCATAGTCTCCACCAGCAGCCATTAAAAGGCCAATGGAAAAAAGGCATAAATATCGCTTTGCTATTTTCATTATTTCAGGTATTTGAAAATGAATAATATTATTGATTTACAACCTAAAAAAGCTTGCCATCCTGGTAATTTCAGTCTCATCTATCTCCTTCAATGTTTAAGTATTTGTATTTATCCGGTTCATGCTAATAAATGGACTCTTTAATAAATACCAGAACTTTTGTTTACCATCTTCATCAAATTCCATTAATCCTAACTTAATTTCATTAACCGGTTTGAATTTGTAAGTTCCGAAGATCCGGTCCCACAGAATAAATAGATCTGCAAAATTTGAATCCGTATAAAACTGATTCTGTTCATGGTGTATTTTATGGAGGTTTGGTGTTGTAAATATCAATCCGAAACTCTTATCTACCCAGGCAGGAGTATGTATAGTGGCATGCTGAAGCACCAGCATAGGGAGAAGAACCAGGAAATATAATCCGAATCCAATAAGGTCCAATCCAAAAATAGCCGAAGCCAGTATGCCTGCGCTTGTAAAATAAAACACGTCGACAGGATGGCTTCTGAATTGTGTGGAAGCATCCATGCGGGTATCGCTGTGATGCACCCTGTGAAAACGCCACAAAAGTTTATTCTTATGAGTAAAACGATGAAAAAAGTAGGCTGCCAGATCGATCAGCAACACCCCTAAAATCAATTGCAGGATATAGGGGATTTTTACATAGAAAAACAAGCCTATCCGATGTTCATTCAGCCAGGTGAAACAATTAACCACAACAGTGGCGGCAAAGAAATTAATTAGCACAAAGGTTACAAATAACAGGAAATTGTGAAAAAAGTGCTGGGATCTTTTTAAAAAGGAATATTGGGTGGCAATAAATTGCTCCATTATAAAAAACAAGAATACAAGCCCCGATTGAATATATACAGGGTCAATAGCAATCAGTTTATTTAATGTTTCCATAAGTTTCCATTATTTAATCTAATTCTTCACTCCTATATTTGTATGGCAGGGCAAAGCCGACCTTTACACCTATAGGGAGGACTAGATCAGTACTGAAAATTGCCCTGCTGATTAACAATCTAAATAGCTGTCTGTCAAAGATACGAAATTTATGGGCAATATGTTTCGTTGGCTGGGATGGATGAATCGGGTGGCCATTACATAAATCAAAATATCTCTTTCGATGGATGATAGGAAATATATTTAATAGGCCTAGTCATATCACTCTCCCAAGAGTTGTTCGATTAAAATATCGGAGTTATATTTACAGGATATTACAGGGTTAATAAAGCAAAGGATAAAAAAATGAACACATTTAACCAAACAGCCGCAACATGGGATAGTAATCCCATTCACTGGGAGCGTTCGGAGGCTATAGCCCAGAAAATAAGGCAAAAAATAGTTTTAAATCCTTCTATGACGGCCTTGGAATATGGCGCCGGAACAGGAATACTGAGCCTTATTCTAAAAGATTCCCTGAAAGAAATCACCTTAATGGACAATTCTATTGGAATGGTTAAGGTGATGGAGGAAAAAATTAAAAAAGAGCAAGTGGAGCATTTAAAACCGCTGTTCTTTAATCTGGAAACTGCCCCCTACAGGGATAAAACCTTTGATTTGATTTTTACACAAATGGTGATGCACCATGTAGTGGGTGTAAAAGCAATGATCACCAGATTTTATGACCTGCTCAACGAAGGCGGATGCCTGGCCATTGCTGACCTGTATGCTGAAGATGGTTCATTTCATGGCAGTGGCTTTACCGGTCATTTGGGTTTTGATATGGAAGATTTAAGCCAGACTTTAAAAGATGCAGGATTTAAAAATGTGTCGCATGAACCCTGCTTTGTCATTAAAAAGCAAACTGAAAACAATGGCATGAAAGACTTTCCGGTGTTTATTATTACAGGGGTTAAATAAATGTCATACACA
>JACMKG010000051.1 GCA_014380255.1 Prolixibacteraceae bacterium
GGTAAAGGTCATTTCACGAACGCTGTTTACAAAGATAGGTTTTGCCCCTTTAGCAGCATCTTCCGCTGCTCTGTTGATACGAACAATTACATCATCCATCAGCTTTGATCCTCCGGGAATCTTTGAGATGTTGGCCATGATTGTTTGTGCCTCCGGGGGAAGCAATATTTTTACAGCTTGATCTCTCAGATATCCGTCAACTGCCGACAATCTGTTAATTGAACTGTCAGCGCCTATGATCAAAGCTTCTTTTAACCCACTTACAATCTCCGCATTTGAAAGAGGAAAGTTCTGAGTGCCTACGGTTTTAGCGATCTGAGATAGTTCGGCACACGAATTCAGCATAAATAAGGAAGCAAAAAGAACAAGGATTTTAATTTTTCCCATGACTAAAGGTTTGAAGGATTGATTGACTGAAGGATTGATTTATTCATGATTTCGTCAACTGTAAATTAACGGTTTATTTTCTCTTTTTTAGCGGGGCCAAACAAGCCGTCCAACAGGTCTCTGCGGTTCAAGCGCAGGAGTTCATTTTTGATTTCCTGATGGTATTCACGCTGATACCAGAAGAAGTATTTACGCTGGGCCAGTTTCTCCCGTTGACTTTTAGCCGTAAATACTTTTTGCATGGTATATGGATGGTAACCCGTGTAATAAATCACCGTAGCCAAGGTCATGGGGGTGGGAGTGAAGTCCTGTATCTGTTCAAGCTTAAAGTCAAGACTTTTGGTTTCTACAGCCAGATTGGCCATATCAACATTCTCACATCCCGGGTGGCTGGAGATAAAATATGGGATGAGCTGCTGGTTGAGCCCTTCTTCCTTGTTGATCTCCTGAAATACCTGGTTTAGCTTGTGAAATAGCTTAAATGAAGGCTTGCGCATTAAATCCAATACCTGGTCGGAAGTATGCTCTGGAGCCACCTTTAGCCTGCCCGATACATGATGCTTAATCACTTCACGCAGATATTCCATGTTGTTTTTATTGACTCTTTCATCCTTTGTTTCCTTCAAAATCATGTCGTAGCGAATACCACTGCCGATAAAGGCTTTCTTCACATCTGGATGCTGACGAACCTTCTTATACAAATCCAACATGGGCTTATGGTCTGTATTCAGGTTTTTACAAACATCGGGATAAACACACGAAGGACGTTTACATTTGCGGCAGATCTCTTCATGGATACCTTTCATTTTATACATGTTGGCCGATGGTCCACCCAAGTCGGATATGTATCCTTTAAAATCGGGCATCAATACAAGCTTGTCAACTTCCTTCAATACCGATTGCTCAGAACGGCTGGCAATAAATTTACCCTGGTGGGCTGAAATGGTGCAGAAGGTACAGCCTCCAAAACATCCACGGTGGATGTTCACAGAATGCCGGATCATGTTATAGGCAGGAATATCTTCCTTATTCTTATACTTAGGATGAGGCAGACGTGTAAAGGGCAAATCATAGAAGCTGTCAATTTCTTTCTCTTCCAAAGGCGGCCAGGGTGGGTTTACAACCACCTGCTTATTGCCAATATTCTGAGTGATAATATTAGCTTCTACCTTGTTGGATTCTTCTTCAATATGCATGAAATTCTTAGCATACTTCTTCTTGTCCTGCAGGCATTCTTCATAGGAAGCCAATTCGATGCTGCTCCAGTCTTTATTATTGATGTATTCCTCTCCTTGAGATACCAAAAAGGCAGTCTGAGGTATATTGGTAAGCTTGCTCGGATTCACACCCTTTTGCACGAGCCGTGTGTATTCAAGAATTGATTTCTCGCCCATCCCATAAAAAAGCATATCAGCACGTGAATCTACCAGTATGGATGGTTTAAGCCGGTCGCTCCAGTAATCGTAATGGGTAACACGTCGTAAGGAAGCTTCAATTCCGCCTATGACAAGGGGAACATCGGGAAACAAATCCTTTAGAATGTTGCAATAAACCGTTGTGGCATAATCCGGACGCTGGCCTGATTTACCCCCGGGGGTATAGGCATCGTTGGAACGTTTACGCTTATTGGCCGTGTAATGATTTACCATTGAATCCATATTTCCAGCCGTTACTGCGAAGTAAAGGTTGGGTTTGCCCAGCTTCTTGAAATCACGCAAGTCATCCTGCCAGTTGGGCTGGGGCACAATAGCCACCCGAAGACCTTCAGCTTCCAGGATTCTTCCTATGACCGCCGCCCCAAATGAAGGATGATCAACATAGGCATCACCGGTAAAAAAGATGACATCAATACTGTCCCATCCGCGTGCTTCAACTTCCTTCTTGGTTGTAGGTAACCAATTGTTTATATCGTATTTTTGAAAGAGTAAATTCAATTTATTTATTTTAAATGCGAAACTATACTATTACCTGTTACAATTGATCAAATGAAATGTTCAATCTGAAGGGTTCTTTTTGGCAAAGGTATAAATACCGGTGTACTTAAAGAATTGTATTTATAAGCGGTTTTTTTTGAATAAAATACCTTCAATATTGATGCCAAATGAGTCCAATTATTTCAATAGACATATTGAAAATCAATTCAAAGCTTACTTTTATTTTCATTGCACAATATACCCGACTTCTAATTCTTATTTCAAAGTTAGGTTGATTTAATGGTGTTTATTCTAAACTGCTTATTTCTTGAATATGAAATATACGGCAAGCACCAGAAATACAAACCCGATCAGGTGATTGACTCTGAAGTTTTCATTCTTGAAAAACAAGACCGAGAATGCAGTAAATATCAACAGCGTAATCACTTCCTGTATTACTTTTAATTCAATTAATGAAAAAGGGCCTCCGTTTTCTTTAAAGCCTATCCGGTTGGCAGGCACCTGAAACATATACTCGAATAAAGCTATTCCCCAGCTGATTAAAACTATGGAGATAATTCCCAGTTTACTGAACCATTTCAACTCACCAAATTTAAGATGGCCGTACCAGGCAAGGGTCATAAATGAATTGGATAAAACCAACAGTAAAATTGCATACAAACCTTTCATCGTTCCTGCTATTTAAATCGCTGCGAAATTAAGTCAATATACCAAATATGAGTTAGCGGTAGGTGTCATTTTTAAATTATTAACCCACCTTACGCAAGAACATGGAATTATAATGAAAAGGGAAAAGGGGATCACATGAAATTGTTGTGTTGTTCAAAGCCAAAATAATGGGTTTTTATTTAAAGAAATCTTACTTTTTTAAAGAAATCTTAGTAACGCTGCGCCCCTCCGGCGTCCAATCTTATCAATCTTATAATTAGCCTGATAAAACAAAAGGAGTGTTCAGGTTATTGTATCCTATTTTCATGAGATAGATAAGATTAAAGTTGTGGGGCTTTGGTAAATTACTAAGATTTCAATAAAAAAGTAAGATTTTTAAGAACGAACTATTTACTTTATTTTCCACAAACATTATCATGTACTCCTTTTTTTTCTATCAATCAGTGTTACTTTTATATATGAATGTTTTTGCGTAAGATGAATTATTAACGTAAAGCATGGAATTTGGAAAGCTAATGATTCATTAGTGACGACTTTTATTAGCAATAAGGAAATTGATTGATATCTGTTGCAAAACCGGTTAAAAAACGTTGGAGGAGAACCAAGTATAGGACTTATAGCCATCAGAAGTTTATCAGAAAATTGTATGAAGGTGGGTAGAAGTTTATTCCTATATTTGCGAGCGATCTTCGAAAACGTTCTTGAAACTTTTGTTGGGTTGAATTCAGGTTAATTAATGTGAAATTATAGTCATGTATTGTTTACCTGTTTTCGATATTCACAACAAGTTGATACATCTCTTTTGTAATAAAACATTTTAAAATAACAGCTTTTTTAAAATTTAACACAAAGAATATAGCCGTTAAAAGGCAAAGGAAGTAAGTTGAAGATAGACTGAATTCATGTTCGAATTATAAATTGTTCTATTAAGTGCAAGATTAATTGAACAATTTATATCAGATTCAATTACGTTTAAATCAATAGATGAAAAAAATCCTTGCAATAGATGATAATTGGTTAAATTTAAATTATTTAGCAGCAATTTTAGCTAATGACTTTCCTGATTATCAAGTATTTCTATCTCAGTCTGGAAGTGAAGGTATTGAAATAGCAAAAAAGGAATTACCTGATACCATTTTGCTGGATATTCTAATGCCTGATATGGATGGGTTTACGGTATGCGATATTTTAAAAAACGACCCATTAACCCAGCATATTCCAATAGTATTTCTTTCGGCATTGAATGAGA
>JACMKG010000351.1 GCA_014380255.1 Prolixibacteraceae bacterium
TTTACTTATTTCATCAACGATTTTTCAGCCAACGGGCAAAAGACTCCCTATTCATTCGTTTCCACTAATGAATCATTAAACGGGCAGCAAATGGCTATCAGCGAATGGCTGGCTGATGATCTGAACGTAAAAGAAAAAGATACGGTTGAGCTTTCTTATTTTGAGGTAGGTCCATTGCGTCGCCTTATCCAGAAAGACACTTTATTTATCGTAGAACAGATTTACAGGCAGGAAGGGCTGTTGGCTGATCAGAACCTGATGCCTGTGATTCCCGGGCTATCGGATGCCGGTAATTGCCGTGACTGGAAAACAGGAGTGCCTATTGATTTGAAACAAATAAGACCCAAGGATGAAGATTACTGGAAAGCATTGAAAGGAACTCCAAAAGCCTTTATTTCGCTTGAAACTGGGCAAAAGCTATGGGGTAACCGCTTTGGTCAATCCACCGCTATACGCATGGAAGGATTAAAAAAAGCCGAATTCGAAAAAGCATTGCTTACCGGCCTTTTGCCTTTGCAGATGGGTTTCGAGGTAAAGGATGTAAAGGCGGAAGGTCTTTCAGCAGCCAGCAACGGAACTGATTTTGGGCAACTGTTTATCGGGTTAAGCTTTTTTGTACTCTTTGCCGCAGTACTGTTGGCATTCCTGCTTTTTAAACTTTACCTGGGATTCCGCAAGGCAGAAATCGGCACTTTATCTGCTATGGGATTTTCCTTTAAAAATATCCGCAGCTTGTTTATTTATGAAGCCTTCATTCTTATATTTCTCGGCATCCTGCTCGGTATTCCATTTGGAATATTTTACAATCAGTTGATCTTGCAAGCCATTAATACCATATGGGTCGATATTGTTCGCACTTCCATCGTGCACATCCACATCCGCCCAATCTCACTTCTTGCAGGAAGCCTCATTATTGCCATCCTGTGTATGATTACCGTGTATTTTATTCTAACACGGTTCCTGAAACAGGAAGTAGTGGCTTTGCAACGTCCATCCTTTAAACAAAAAGAAAAAAACAGCCGGTTATCACTGTGGATTGGTCTGTCATTAATTACAGTTTCACTTCTCCTGGTTCTATTTAAAGGATTCAACAATGGAGAAATAAATCCTGAATTGTTCTTCATCAGTGGTTTTGGAATGCTTCCCGGACTTATTTTCCTTTTCAACCATCTGCTTCGTAGACTATCGGTTTATGAAAGTGCCAGGTCCTTTTCTACGCAGTCACTTCTGCTGAAACGCCTTTCGGGAGAGCGGAAGCGTACGGTAATGATCGTCAGTTTCTTGTCGGTAGGCATATTTATGGTGGTATCAACCGGACTGAACCGTAAAGACTTAAGCTCCCATGCTGATCAGCCTTCTTCAGGCACAGGTGGCTACGATTATTTTGTAGAGACCACTATGCCTGTTCTTTTTGATGCCAACAGTACAAAAGGAAGAGAAACTCTTGACCTGCCTGCAGAAGCTGAGATTGTTCAGTTTCAGGCGCAACCGGGCGATGATGCCAGTTGTTTGAACCTCAACAAAATTACCCGGCCCCGGATCATTGCCTTTAATCCTACACTGCTAAATGAGCGCTCTGCCTTTTCATTTATTACCAGGACCGATGAATTGGATCAGCAGCAAGCCTGGTTAACACTCAATGAAACCCTTGCCGATGGCGTAATTCCTGCCATTGCTGATCAGACTGTTATTCAGTGGGGATTAGGTAAGAAAGTGGGTGATACGCTTGTATACAAAACCGAAGAAGGCAAGGATTTAAAGCTAAAGCTCATCGGAGGCCTTGCCAATTCAATCTTTCAGGGCAATGTACTAATTGCTGAAGATCATTTCCTGCAAGCATTCCCTTCAGTAAGTGGATCGAACATCTTTTTAATCGATGCGCCCGATAGCTTACTCAATGCTGAAAACATTCAAAGCGGATGGCGCAACTATGGTCCTGAAATAAGCCGTACTACAGAACGGTTGCTGGCGTTCTACCAGATAGAAAATACCTATCTGAACATCTTTCTAATGCTAGGGGCTTTAGGTTTACTCATAGGCACCATCGGATTAGGCATCCTGATCTTTCGCATCACCTTTGAGCAGATTCCAGAATATGCATTAATGAGATCTATCGGGTTTGATAAAACGCAACTCATAAGGCTATTATTGACAGAGAAATTGTTTTTAATGCTCATCGCTGTGCTGATTGGAATAATTCCAGCCATCCTGAGTGGTCTGCCATCCTTAATGTCCTCCGTTTATTCAGGGCTATGGGTATGGCTACCGGCTATTGCACTGCTGGTTATTATCAGCGGAACAATCTGCAGTATTGTAGCTATACACCTAGCCCTGAAAAGAGATCTCATACAGGCTTTGCGAAACGAATAAACCCAATATTAATTCCTAGATGCTTTAGGTTTTGAAGACAGAACTGGCTACCAAACCAAATCAGAAGCCAATAAGCTCTCTGGCTCCAGGTTATTCTTTTCAATATCTTTAAAATGCTTGTAGGTGCCAACCTTTAGTTCGTAAGTGGCCTCCTCATCGCAAACAATCATTCCCCGGGGGTGTAATTGCAAAGCACTGATCGTCCACATGTGGTTTACTCCTTCTTCAACAGCATGTTTTAAAGCGCGGGACTTGTTAAAACCATTTACAATAATAACAACCTCCCTTGCATCCATGACAGTACCGATTCCTACAGTTAGGGAAGAATTAGGAACTTTAGTGACATCGTTATCAAAGAAGCGTGAATTGGCAAGCTTGGTATCGTAATTCAATTCCTTATCCCGTGTCCTTGAAGCAAGCGAAGAGCCTGGTTCGTTGAAGGCCAGGTGTCCATCAGGTCCAATACCCCCCAGAAATAAATCAATGCCTCCTACTGCCTTTATTTTATCTTCATAGGCCTTGCATTCAGCTTTGATATCAGCAGACATGCCATCGAGAATGTTTACATTCTTCTCCTGAATATTTATATGGCTAAAAAAGTTAGTCCACATGAAGGTATGATAGCTTTGAGGTTGGTCTTTAGAAATTCCTACATATTCATCCATATTGAAA
>JACMKG010000352.1 GCA_014380255.1 Prolixibacteraceae bacterium
CAGAGAGATCATATCAAGCTCCATACGGCCAATGCTTTGGGGAATTATTTCCAGGTAAGCATCAGGGGCCGTTTGCGTAACCACTAATTCGGTTTCAACTTTCTCCCATTGGGCAGAGGAAACATGAATGCTTGACTGGCCAAGTATTTCACCATTCTTCCCCCTCAGGCAAACCAGCAGCTTTTTATCGCTTTTATCCGGGTTACGCACAAAGGCTGAGAAGTTGTATTTCTCCCCGGCCTTTACGGCAATTCCATCAAAGCCCTCATTGACCAAAGCAGCACCCAGAGAGCTTATTTCAACGATCGCATAGTGAGGGTTGTTGATATGTATGGGTGATACGGTATCGATGGTTAAAGTAGCCTTATCTCCCTTTATACTCCAGGCTTTTTGACTGTTCCAGCTTTTGTCTTTTCCTTCCTTGTCACCCAGGTCATACTCAAAATCCCGGTTCTGGATCAGTTCCGCGTAAAGACCTCCATCAGCCGCATAATTAATATCTTCAAAAAAGACGCCTATCAGAAGATCACTTATTTTTTTGCTCTTTGACTGATCAACCACAATGGAAGCATTGAGAGGCTTCAGGGAGGAAAACCGGATGGAATCAGTCTTTGAACTTTCTGACCACCGTTGCGATTTATAAGCCCCTAATTGCTGAGCCTTTATCAGCCCGTCCACCAATTCGCGACTTACTTTTCTCACCGTACCTGTTTCCGGGTTTCCGTTGAGAATCACCTTTACCCGCTCGTTTAACCTGCTGCTTAGCGGCATGTCCCGGGTGGGGCTGTATGTTTTAAAATCACGGGTATTGGAACTGAATGCCTGCACCTTGTCCCCAACCATGCCAAGCCATGAAATACGGTATTCGCCACTGGAAGTGCTGTGTGAAATTTCTGGTTCCAGGCAATTGCTGTTTTCTGCAACAATGGGGTAAGTCTGAGGTTTCCAATATATCAGGTCTTTGGATTCGGCATGGGCAAACGCACCATCTTTTTCATTAAGGCCCCAGATACAATGCCATGTGCCCTCCAAGTCCTTAAAGAGAAAAGGAGAAATCATCCGTTTTTCCACTCCCCACCGGCCATAGTCGCAGAAAAGAAACCTGTGTTCCGGGCCAATAGCCATCCAGTGTTGCTGATCAGTGCTCCATGCAAAATGCAACCCGTTGGTGCCAGAATTCTTCTGGGTGGCATACGTAAAGAGGTAGACCGAATCTGGTTGATCGCGCATGACGGAGATAGTACCAAGAGCCGTATTTCCCAAGAGAAGTAAGGCAAGGGACAGAATGATGAGATTTATTTTCATTTCAAAGATGAGTTTTTTGAATCAACCATTTATCAACAAATATGAGAAAAATAATTAGAAGCGTCAATACGACATTAATCTATTAATTAACCCTTGGCAGTAAATAGGCTCTTTTATCTGCCCATTAGATTGATTCAATGCTTTTAGCCTGGTAGGGAGCTAATTTTGGATCAATCTTAAACGGCGGTGGATAATCAAATTGAATCATCCAAAGGCAAAGTTCCTTCATAGCATTCCTTTTAAATAATAACCATCTATAGCCACAAACCCTATGTTAGCTCTATGTTAGGCCTATGTTGGGTCTATGATTTTGAAAACGTAAGTTAGCCCTGCATAGACCTGACATAGAGTTAACATAGAGCTTTGGGGGAACTGTGCAGAATTTTTTGTAAGTGAATTGGAAGCTGTCACTTGGGCCAGGACCTTTCATTTACAGGTAAAAAACATGTGCATGGACCAAAAACAGATCAAGGGAAAATGTTTTGAAGGCAAAGGCTGAGGCCTGAGAAAGTGATCAGTGTCCAATCGTCCCATTCTTTACCTAAAGGCATATAAACAGTCCTTCTCCCGGGAATTCGGGTTCAGTCCTTCAGTCCATTAAATTAAGGCGATTCAAAGTAAATGCAAAAAGTGATCCACAGCCTAAAAAAGAGGAGGATATCTTTGGGGACATCCTCCTCTTTTATATTGCAGCCAATGCATACTGGCCGCTACGGGTAATAAAAAATACAGCTTGCTTTAACCAACACGAATAACTTTATTTTTTGGTAGTGGCGATCACTCCCCTGAAATACCCAATGGATTCGGCAATACCCATAAATGGATTGGCCATATCCTTTTCATGTTCCAGGCTACAAACCCCTGAATACTTCACTTTACGCAACATCTTTACAAATGCAGGAAAGTCAATGATACCGCGGCCGATTTCAAGCGAGTAACCCAGTTTGGTAGGCCCTGTAACATCTTTAATGTGGATATCAAAAATGCGTGATTTGTATTTCTTCAAGTCAGCCACCGGGTCCTTGCCGTTACGGGTATCATGGCCAACATCCAGGCACATTCCAATGCGGGGATCCAGATCCTTTACATGATCCCATACATCATCAGCATCGGGATATATCTTAATGTCAGGACCATGAAGGTGAATGGCTATATTAAAACCGTATTCCTTCACTTTTTTATCTACGTAAGGAAGCAATTCATAATTGGGAACTGCAACGATTAACTTTACTCCCACCCGTTTGGCATATTCAAAAGCCTTATCAATTTCTTCTTCTGATTTCATGTACAAAGGGCCTACCGCATAGCCAGTGACTCCTTTATCTTTTAATTTGGCATGAAAAGCTGCGATTTGCTCATCGCTGCTGTTTAAAGGCAGGTGAAAATCTTTGATACACAGGTAATGTACATCAGCCCGTTGCATGGTTTCCAATGTTTTATCCAGATCGAACTTCACAAAAGTGTAACCCGCCATACCTACTTTAAAAGTTTCGCCTGTTTCAGGTGCCGGCTGAGGGTCAGGCCGCTTTTCCTGTGCACTTGCACAAAGGAAAGCAAAGATACCTGCCAACAAAAAAATAGTACTTTTTCTCATGATTTAATTCCTTACAGTTTATACGATTGGTTTAGGTTTTCTCTTGGCACATTATTTCCTTTAAAAGAACCAAGAGTAAATAATAATTCGTCCTCAAACATATAAAAAAGAAATGCACTAAATTTATTTATGAGACCTTCATCTACTTTTTTATAAACACGTCTTACCTACACGCTGCATCTTATATATAATAATTAATTACATACAACTCTCGACGAACCACCTGTACGGTTAACTTATTAGCCAGCCAGCAACTTGGGATATTGTTGATTAATTTGTATATTTCCCATGCATTTCAAACCTCATGCTTTTTCAAACTTCTAAACCAACTGCCATGATCAACACATTAAACAGGAGAAATTTTATCAAAGGCACTGCAGCGATTTCTGCCGTTACGATATTAAATCCTATGACTGTTTTCGGCACCAAAGCAAACTCTGCCATCCGCGTCGGAATTATTGGTACCGGGGGAAGAGGATTGAGTGTGATTAGTACCATGTCGGCAAACAACAACATTCATATTTCAGCGGCAGCCGACTTATTTGAAGACAAGTTAGCTTCAGGCGTCAAGGAATTAAATTCATTAAACAAAGCAAAAGGGCTGGCCCAACTTAGCCCATCCAACCAGTTTTTAGGCTCAACGGCTTACCTTAGGCTGTTGCAAAGCAAAGATATTGACGCGGTCTTGATTTCATCGCCTGCCTATACCCATCCTGAATTCGTTGAAGCAGCCGTTAATGCCAACAAGCATATCTATTGCGAGAAACCGGTATCGGTGGATGTAGCAGGCTGTAAACGCGTAGAACGGGCAGGTATGAAAGCCAATGGCAAGCTGAGCATCGTGATAGGATTCCAAATCAGGCATGCCACGGCGTATGCCGAGATGGTCAAGCAAATACATAGTGGCAGAATAGGGGAAATAATGAATGCCCAGCTTTACTACTTAAGCTCAGGAAGCGCTTTTAAGTTGTTTGAAAATGTGAGTGATGATGAATTGAGAATCAGGAATCAGTATAAATTCAATGCTTTATCCGGGGGAATACTTCTTGACCAGGGAATTCATATGATTGATGTGTGCAACTGGACACTGCAGTCAACCCCGCTTTCAGCAAGAGGTTACGGAAACCGGAAAGGGGCTGTCGGTTATGGTGACACATGGACCAACTTCGAAATCGCCTATCAGTATCCAAATGACATCAACGTAAGCATGCACTGCTCCCAGGTAGGAACTACCTTTGGCGATGTGTGCGCACGGTTTGTGGGCACTAAAGGTATTGCAGAGGCCCATTATAGCGGCGGTGTTTATATTGAAGGACCAGACCCATGGGATTCAGGCATCCTGCGCAGCACCCAGGATGTACTTTCACCAGATCTGATTGCAAAAGGAGCCACCGGACAGTCACTCCACGATTCGGACAAGAACAAAGGAAAGTCTTTTATTCAAAGCATCGAATCAGGGAACTATCTTAACGAAACAGCCTCCGGGTCTGCTTCCACCTTGTCGGCTATCATGGGGAGAAATTCAGCCATTACCAACCAGGAAATGTCGATGGAAGAAGTGCGCTATTCGGATGAGAAGCTGGAGGCAAGGCTGAACATGGCACAGTTTGAGAGGTAACACACCGAACTGAAAGGGTGGGTTAGAAATTGTTATCTTCCACGGATTAAAAGGGGATCAGCAGTGTTCGAAGGATGATGAATCGGTATAAGCTGCTGGCACGTCCATGCGTGTTAACTGATTAAAACAGGAGTATCAATGTTCTCTTTTGGTACTGGCCGGGGCTTGGAATGATGGATGTGGGAATCATACACCAATAGTTCAAAAGTAAACTGACTCCCTTCACCTTTTTCACTTTCCACCCAGATCCTTCCTTTCATAGCTTCGACGAATTCCTTACAGATAGAAAGCCCTAATCCGGAACTCTTTTCCCCTGAAGTGTCGGTGGATATTTTCTCAAGACCAATTTCAAACAATCCCTGAAGCTTATCTTTATCGATTCCAACCCCTGAATCTTTTATAGAGATGCGGGTAAACCTCTCATGCGGCTCATACCAAACTTTAATAGTCCCCTTAGGAGGAGTAAA
>JACMKG010000353.1 GCA_014380255.1 Prolixibacteraceae bacterium
ACTTCCTGGATAACGTTTGTACCGATGTGGTGGACATCGACTTTGGTAAGATACGTGCATTCTCGGGTAACTATACTTTCTGGTATGAATCAAGCCAGCTTGCTCTTCGCCAGGCCGCCAATGCCAACAAAAAGGCTGAGGAAAAGAAAAAGGAACTTCAGGAGTTCATCCAGCGATTCAGTGCCAACGTGGCCAAGTCGAAACAGACTACCAGCCGTAAGAAGATGATCGAAAAGCTTAAGATTGAAGAGATCGAGCCTTCCACACGCCGTTACCCCGGTATTATATTTCAGCCCGAACGTGCAACGGGCGACCGTGTACTGAATGTTGAAAACTTATCTTACATCCAGGATGGCGAGGTGCTGTTTAAAGATATTTCATTTACCATTGAACGTGGCAATAAAGTCGTATTCCTGGCAAAGGAAAACCGTGCTGTTACTGCTTTCTTCAAAATACTCAACAAAGAAATTGAACCCACTACCGGAACGTTCGACTGGGGTGTGACCATCTCTACGGCTTACCTTCCCAACGACAACTCTGAGTTCTTCACTAAAAATGAAACGCTTTACGAGTGGCTGGGTAATTATTCTTCGGATACGAGTGAAAACTTTCTGCGCCAGTATTTGGGCAAAATGCTCTTCACAGGCGACGATCTCCAGAAGAGTGCCAAGGTACTTTCGGGAGGAGAAAAGATGCGCTGTATGATCGCTAAAATGATGTTAGCACATCCAAACACGGTGATCATGGACCATCCGACCAACCATTTGGATATGGAATCCATCCAGGCATTCAACAACAACATGAAAGTATTCCCGGGCCAGGTATTAATGGCAGGCCATGACCACGAGTTCATCGAAAGCGTTTGTACAAGGGTTATTGACCTTACTCCACGCGGAGCAATCGATAAATACATGGACTTTGAAGAATACCTCACCGACGAAAAGATCAAGGCTCAGCGTCAGGAAAAGTACAAATAAACAGTTGCCCTTCATTGAGGCTCCCTGGTTTTATAATTTCAACCAGGACCATGACAAGAGTAGCTGATGAATATAAAAAAGCCGTTTCAGGAAATCCCTGAAACGGCTTTTTAGTTTTAGACCATAGTTTTGCAGCTCATGATTATTTCTTACGGAATAGCTTTTTTAAGCCAAGTATCACCAATAAGCCTATCACCACCGTGAAGCTAATGGTAGAAAACAAGCTTTTAAGTACTGTAAAAAAAGTAGCAGTCTGAATAACTTTATCTGTAAGATGAGGATAGTGCACCAACATGTCGATAATACCGAAATTTTCCAGGTAATCAAATAAACCGGCAAATAAAGGGAGAATACACAGGTAATAAGTCTCATTTTTAAACCTGTCTAATTTATCGAGTAGATAGGCTATTAACAGGCAGTAAGTAATGCCAAAAAGAAACGGGTATATCAAATCCATTGGAATCTGGAAGTACAAATAAGCATTCCTGCCTCCAGCACCTAACTTCTCAAGTAATGCATATGCATATTCGGGATCATATCCCATAGGCATCATATCAAATAACTTCATTCCC
>JACMKG010000354.1 GCA_014380255.1 Prolixibacteraceae bacterium
ATACCAAACCATGCATTTCGGGCCAGTTCGCAATTAACAATAGATGCATCCTCACAGCTTGTCAGTGCAATACCGCATCCATGCGGCGAAGTACCCATCCTGCTATCTTTTATTGAAACTTTTGAACAGTGTGTCAGTAATAAATTATGTTGAAGCCTTGGCCCTGGAACTATACTGGATCCGTTTTCATTGAAATCGCAGCAAATGATATTTACATTGCTTGCACCACTGATGAAGGCACCATTGTATGTACAATTCCTGACAGTAATATTTTTTAAGGTAATGTTCTTCATCTGCCCTTCATACTGGCCCATAAAAATGATCCCTCCCCGGTTAGCACTGCTTCGATAGGATCGGCGACTGTTAGGGTCGCTTCCGGGATCAGGATCGTTGGCTCCTTCAACAACTAAGTCGCAGATCGTAACATCATGCAAATCATCGTTTGCATTCACAATCGCATCACGCACTTGGGAAGCCGGATCCAGGAAGAGAACCGTTGACAAACCTTCTCCAGAGAGAGTTACTGATGAGGGAATTCTTAGTGTTGTGGGTAATCTATGGAGTCCGGCTGATGCAATTACCCAGCCTTTTACAGCAGCCATTTGATCCAATGCATCCTGAATAGATTCACCGGGCCTGACCCGAATGGCCTGAGGGTTTGGTTTTGATACCGCCTCTTTCATCGCTCCTGCCGGATAGCCTACTTGGGAAGCCATTGGTTTACCCTTTATAGAAATGACCTTACCCGATGGAGCTCGTAGAGCAGTCAAAACACTACGACTGGCTTTGGGGCGGATAGAATCAGCAGCCATCTTCGTATAGGGCATTTCTAAACCCATCGCTGTATAATGGCGGTGAACGGTTTCATAATCATCCCGAAGTGTTTTAGCCCGATCAGATATTTGTCCATAGCTGTGGGGTGTTTTGCCCATTAGAAATTGGGATGTATACTCATACCCTAACGCCAGCCGATTGTTACCAACCGAAAAGAGATCGACCCCCTGTGAATATGCTAGTTGTGCTGCACCAGCGAATTCACCAAGCCCCAGCTGAACATGAGCCTGATCACGCATCGTTTCCTGACATTGGCCACTGGGATAAATGTACTTAAATAAACTGCCATTCACGGGAGCATGTAAATAATGATTGATAGCATTATCAAACATGTCCCTATTATCGGTGAAAATGGCAATGGCCAATATGGAATGAATGATAGCTCCATCCCAGTTTCCATTGGCTTGAGGGTAGTAGAAACGTAAAAGAGGATAATAAACCGACATCAGCATCTCGGTAAAACGATCGATGTCGTTGGTTTGCCAACCGGAGTTGGTATATTTTAAAATTTCAGCTGCATTGCAGAGCAGGTGCCCAGTCCATCCTGCCAAAAGCTTGGCATCATTGTAATCAAAATCCCACAATACAGGAGACCAGGCGTTGATAATTTCTATTGCTTTAACAGCATATGTTTTTTCGTTGGTAATGTACCAGATAAGGGCGCAATTGTAGGCCAATTCCGAGCCTTTTGACAAGTCGTCGCCCCCGATGTTGGGCTTTCCATAAGGGCCTCTTATTACATGGGCGTATGGCTTTATTTTGAATTGTAGGTCAGTGTTGGCTTTCAGGCGATCGAAAGCACTTTTATACGGTTCCTTGCCCGAAAGAATACTTTCTTTTAAATATTCCAGATCTGCAGAGCTTTGATTTAACCCTGGGTGGATGAATTTTTGAGCATGAGTAGCTATAGCAAAACAAAAGGAAAGAATTACCACCCAAACAATGGTTAGAATGCCTTGTTTCATGGTTAAATTAGGTTGGTTTAGTTAGTTTAGATTGTCTTTTACCAGACAAGAAAGAAAAAAGAGTTATTGTGCCCTTTTAGGCACAATAACTCTTTGCATGAATAAATTACTGCATCAAATAACGTTTGATGCTGACAGTCATTTCTTTTTTTGTATCATCAATTTTATTGACGTAGATATATGCTCTGTATTTTCCGTCAGCTGTTTCAACCCATGTTCCAGCTTCTGCTTTTAGATTGATAGCAAAGTCAGGAGCATTGGTAAAATCACGTTCCTGAAAATCGATATCATCAATAAAGATACCATATTGCAAGCGTGCCAGGTGCTGATCGCGCAAGGCCCATACTTTCCAAATTTTAGCACTTTTATTGACCCCTGAAGGCAACGTAATGCCCGGTAAATAATCGGCGCTAGCAGTAGGTGCAACCAAGGCATGATTAAAACTAAGCCCGGTAAGTTTTCTGTAAAGATAAACCAGGTCAATATTGGCAGCATTGGTGGCAGCAGTTGTAGCGTTGTAAACAGCCATATCGGCAATAGAAATATAACTGTTGTTGTTATCGCTCAAAACCAAATCAAGCTTCATATCCATTTTAGCGATGGTATATGGCCCCATTTCATAGTTTACTGTTTGTCCGTTGCTTGCCTTAGCCGTAAATTTAAAGCTTACCGACTTGCCACGAGCCTCTTCGGGTATGCTGTAATAATAGCGCAAAGTGGCAGCACAGGTGTCTTTCGTGAAAACCACCTCGGTGATAGCTCCGTTATTAACAGAGGCTGAACCTACAACGATACCCACATCGGTACCCTTTGAATTGGTATTGAATGAGCGGTGCTCCAGATAAGTAGCAGGTGCTCCGGCAATAGTTGCTTCCACCTGGGCTGAAACAATTTTTCCTTCAGCTTGTGGAAGAGCCATTGCATAGGCAAATTCAAGGTTTAAGCCAACCACGTTGGGTCCAAGGTTCCGTTTTATGACATCGTTATGAAGTCCCGGTTCCAAAGTTGGAAGACTATATTCTTCCTCTTGACAAGCGGTGAAAAAGATAACCAGAAATGTCAGGATCGTTAAGCTATAATATTTAAATTTCATAATCGATTCTTTTATGGTTTGGGTTGAACAGTAACATATACAGTGTATGGTTTTTTAACCAACCTGTTGCCTGATATTACAGTGTAGACTTTCGGAGTGGCCAGATCAGAGAAATCCACTTTTCCTACAATCTTCGGATCAAGCTTAGCATCGGTCACCAGACTAAACTGAGGATAGACGTTTTTCAAATCAGTTCCAAAAAACACTTCTACATTAATAGTTTGTGCAGTCGTATCGATAACCGCAGCCTTGGTTCTGACAGTTTGAAAATCAACACCCAGCAATTCGAAATTACTAACATAGCATTGACCTCTACCGGTAACAAGCAAACCATCTTCGTCGACCGGATAATCGGTACAGCGAACCCAGGCAAAGGTTACCAGTGTGATTATTAGGCATGTGATAAAATATCTTTTCATTGTATTTGTATTTTAAGTTTCACAAATTATTATCTGAATACTATAACCAGGGTTTATTCTGTGTCAGATTAGGATTACGATCACGTTCTCCAGGAGGAATCCTGAAAATGTAATTTTGCTGATAAGTTAGTTCAGATAAGTTCTGATAATAACGATCACGGTTAGCGCCATGGGTATCAATTCTCCAAACCCCTACCCCGTAAGGTGGATTCCATACACGCTCGATAGCTCTCCAGCGACGAAGGTCAAAACCACGATGTCCTTCACCCAAAAGCTCAATGATACGTTCCTGTTCAATGGCAGAAAAGAAAGCTTCTTTCGAGGCTGTTTTGGCAGGAGCCAATGCAGGAAGATTTCCTCTGCGACGGATTTTATTTACCCAGTCAATGGCATCGGCCTGAGGACCAGAAACCTCGTTGGTAGCTTCAGCATACATTAAGTAAACATCGGCTAAACGCATCACCGGATAAGCGTAATCGCCTTCACTACGGCCCAAACCACCATAATTGCGAAGGAACTTACGGAAAACATATCCATAAACAGCAGCATCAGTATTATAAGAGGTATAAGGCACATTGTTGATGGTAACAGCAGCATTCCATGTCTTGTAAATAAATGGAGTGTATCCTGTTGATTTCAAAGATGTTAATCCAATACTCATTTCATTATCCCACATAATGGAGGATTTCATACGGTAGTCTCTGTTAGCATAACTTGCCGGATTTAAAGTTGAATTCACGGCCGTTCTTGCCCCTGCAGCTGTAGGACCCATCGGAACCATTTTGGGTGCAAAGTCACCTGTAACAGTTGACTGATAACGGTCTGCAACCTCATAATAAGGGAATACCCAGCATTGTGAGCCTTCATGTGTACGACCAGCAAAATCGCGCATCAATTCTTCGCCTTGACCGGTACCAGTACCTCCATGGGTAAAGGACATGATCATTTCAGCATCTCCGTTTGCTACCGGCATAAACAAGTAGAAGTAATTAGGAAGAACATCGGCATTTCCCATGGTTCCCCATTCTCCCGGGTCTCCGTTACGGAACAATCTTAAACCATAATTTTCAATCACAGCCTTAAAGTCTGCTGCTGCAGCTGCATAGGAAGCTGTTGCTTCTGCATCGCTGGGAGTAAATGTTTCAAGTTCCGGCCATTTGTTTTTATTCCATGATGCCCAGTACAGATGCAATTTACCACGGAATGCAAGAGCGGCAGGTTTTCCTACACGGCCAAGAGCTGAAGCTTTCTCCGGTAACTTCTCGAATGCATAGGTGAAGTCGGCCATAATCGAATCTTTGATCTGAGCAATGGGTGTACGACCCAGGTTTTCCACTTCACTGTTCGAATAGATAACATTGCCAAAATATGGAACATCACCCCACATGGAGATTAAACGGAAATAAACCATCCCACGAAGCAAACGGGCTTCACCAATAACGGCTTCAAGTCCAGGGCGAGAAGTTGCACTGGCTGTTGGAAGCATTTTGGTGACATTTTCGATCACATAATTGGTACGGCTAACACCACCGTACAGGTAGCGGTAATACTTGTCAAAATTATCTCCATAACCTGAAGGATTGTAGTCACCATTGTGATAGGCATCACCCAAGCGCAGGTTTCTATCTGTAGCGCTTGTTCCACGTACTCTTACATATTCACCATGACCATCGAAATAATAATCGCGATCAAACAAAGGCCTTACAGCAGAATAGGCACCCATTAAGGCGGTAGTGGCATCAGCTTCGGTTTTCCAGAAATAAGATGCGCCCATATCAGTCGTAGGAGTCTGATCAAGCAAATCTTTGGTACACGAGCTATTAAAAAGGGTTAACCCGACAATGGTCAAGCAAACCAGTATTTTTGAAGTTATATTTTTCATGACATTCCTATTTTATATTCCAATATTAACACCAAGTGAGAACGATTTATTCAACGGATAGGCATCACTGGCATTTCCTCTCTTTTCAGGGTCCAGACCGCGGAATTTCGTAAGTGTAGTTAAGTTCTCTGCTGATCCGTAAATACGTACCGTTTCGATGCCAATTTTCGACAGCAAGTTCTTTGGTAATGTGTAACCCAGTTGAACGTTTTTCAAACGAATATAACTTAAGTCATCCAGCCAGAAAGAAGTTTCTTCACGGTTAGCATTTCCATTTAAACGAGGCCACTCACCATCACGATTTTCAACACTCCA
>JACMKG010000355.1 GCA_014380255.1 Prolixibacteraceae bacterium
GACGAACTGAACAAACTGGCCATTTCTGAGAAAAGTATTCAGGAAGAAATGAAGGATCGCGGTAATATAGATCAGGCCGGAGAGAAGGAAAAATCAAATGCTGATCATTTTGATGAAGTAGAAAAGGATTACAAGGATGCACAGGAATTCAATAAATCGTTGGAAAAGCCGTTGAATTTATTTGAGATGGAAAAAGAGTCCAACGAGATCCGTGAAAAATACAAAGAGGTGTTGGATGAACTGGAAAAAAAGAATCGTCGCAAAGCATCCGATAGGGTAGGGGAGAATGCAAAAAAGTTACAGGAGATGGCTTTTTCAATGAATCAGATGCTGAAGAATAATAAAAAGAAAGAGAACCAGGTTAACATTGAAGATTTAAAACAGATACTGGAAAACCTGATACTGGTTTCCTTTGATCAGGAATCCTTGTTGGGTACTTTAAGTAAAGTGGATTACAATAACCCGATTATCAATGAACTTAAGGTAAAGCAGAAAAACCTTCAGGGACAGGTCGACTTTGTGAAAGATTCACTCTATGCCCTGTCTAAACGAACCCCTGAAATCAGTTCAGTGGTAAACAAGGAACTGCTTGCTTTGGAAAATAACGTTGATTTTTCGTTTGATAACCTGGAGTCCGGAAATATCGGAGGATCGAGGATGTATCAGCAGTATACCATTACAGCGGCCAATAACCTGGCTTTGTTTTTAAGTGAAGCCCTTGACAACATGCAGAACCAACAGGAAGGGGATGGAGACGGGGAAGCGGATGAGAATAAACCGGGTAAAAAAGGATCAAAGCCTAGCTTGGGACTTATGAAGGAAAGCCAGCAATCGATTAAGGAACAGCTGCAGAAGATGATCGATCAGATGAAAAGCGGGGATAAGGGTAAAATGAGTAAAAGTATTGGTCAAACCATTGCCCAGCAAGAGATTATGCAGCAAATGCTGCGTGAAATGATCAACGGTTCATCGGTTGGAAGCCAGGCCAAGGGGCAGCTGAAAGCCATTGAACAGTTACTGGAGCAGTCGAGAAGGGATTTAATTAATAAAAATATAAGCAATGAACTGATTAACAGGCAAAATTTGATTTTATCAAAGCTTCTGGATGCAGAGAAATCAGAGATTGAACGCGATGTGGACGATAAAAGGGAATCCAAAACGGCTGTAGAGGTGAAGAAAGCGAACCCTGAAGGTTATTTCGAGTATAAGAACAAAACCAATACCGAAAGTGAACTGTTGAAACGAAACAACAACCAATTACGTAGTTTTTACGATCAGAAATATAACAGCTTTTTAAATCGTATAAAGAACTAATTTTGGAGCGCACCTTAATCATATCTTCAATACCTGGAAATATAGTGCATGTCAGGAATTTTGTCAGGGAAATTTTTCTGGAAGCCCGTCTTAATATGAATTGTTTTAACCGCATATTTTTAGGAATAAGCGAAGTTGTCAACAATGCCATATTACACGGAAACCAGTTAAACCCTCAAAAGAATGTTTTTATAAAAATGAATTTGTCGGGCAATCAGTTTAAGGTGGAAGTAAAAGATGAAGGAAATGGATTTTGTAAGGAGTTATTACAGGATCCTACCTGTGAAAAAAATATTAAGTGTGAGCATGGGAGAGGCCTTTTTATCATCCGCCGTTTAGCCGATGAATTATCCTTTTCGGAGGATGGGCGAAAAGTATTAATACAATTTACAATACCTGAATGAGCATTCAATACTGTAGTGAGGATATTTCAATTCCTAAATTTCAGAAGCGGAAAATTACCCGTTGGATCAAAGAAACCATTACCTCTGAAGAGAAAACATTGGGCGATATTTCTTTCATTTTTTGTTCTGATACCTATTTGCTTGAAGTTAACAAGCAGTACCTGAATCACGATTATTTCACTGACATCATCACTTTTGATTATGTGGAAAATGGGTTGATTTCAGGAGATATATTTATTAGTTGTGATCGTGTAAAAGAAAATGCAGCTGAATTTAACACCGGATTTGAGAACGAATTGTTCCGAATTATCATCCACGGAGTGCTGCATTTGTTGGGATATAAAGATAAGAGTAAAAAAGATAAACTATTGATGACGGATAAGGAGGATTACTACCTTAAAGTGTTATCTAATAGTTGATTAATCATTAAATATAGATAGATGTTACCGTTTTACGATGTTATTGTAGTAGGTGGTGGTCATGCCGGGTGCGAAGCTGCGGTTGCTGCGGCAAATTTGGGATCTAGGACATTGCTCATTACAATGGACATGACTAAATATGCCCAGATGTCCTGTAATCCTGCCATGGGTGGAATTGCCAAAGGACAGATTGTTCGCGAAATTGATGCCCTGGGAGGGTACTCCGGAATAGTTACCGACCGCTCAAGCATTCAGTTCAGGATGCTGAATCAGTCCAAAGGACCTGCCATGTGGAGTCCAAGGGCTCAATGCGACCGTGTACGCTTTACCGAATTGTGGCGTCATGTGTTGGAAAAAAC
>JACMKG010000356.1 GCA_014380255.1 Prolixibacteraceae bacterium
AAAAGGTTGACCAATGGGCATTCAAAACCTATCCTTTCCATGGCCCTCTCAGCTGATACAACGCTATTGGCCAGCGGGGGGCTGGATAGCCTGGTGGTGCTCTGGGATGTACCCTCTGGCTCAGTGATCAGGAAGTTTCATTTGCATGATGGAATCATTACTTCGGTGAGCGTAAACAGAGACAGAAGCCTGTTGGCCTCAGGTTCTTCCGATAAAAAAGTGGTGGTTTTTGACCTTGTAAATAATACGATTGCTTACACCCTTGCTGACTTTACCTCAGAAATTACCTGTGTGAAGTTTAGTCCCGACGGGCAGCTATTGGCAGTGGCCTCACTGGACAAGGAGATTACGTTGTATGATGCAACCCATGGGCAGTTGCTGGCCCAACTGGAGGGTCACAAAAGTCGGGTCCGTGATTTGAGTTTCAACCCCAATTCATCGGTGTTGCATTCCTGTGGCGATGATTCCAGGGTGATTGTATGGGACATCAAAAAAAAGGAAAATATAAAAATTGAAAAGACAAAAAAGTATGGATCTGAATGGTTGTTGAGCGTTGATGCTCAAAACGATTTTCAAGGCTCTGCAGTGGCCGGATTGGATTTAAAAGTTTATGTGACCACCAATTTTGGTACTACCGTTGGTAAAATTGATATGACTGTCAATAGGATCAAGTTTCTACCCTCCATTGGAGGAGTCCTGAAATTGGCGGTGGCCACCAGGGGAAAAGGTGTTTATATCATGGATACCATGCAATTTGAAAGTCAAAAACAATAAAAGGTCACTTTAGAACTTATTGATTGAGTTCTATACCGCTTAATTAGCCATACGTTCAGTTCTATTTCGTTTACTGGCTTTGGGTGAGGTGTTTTCAATAAATAATTCACCTTACGCGAGAATACAGATTTTTAAGTAAAGAGAAAAAGAACAGGGATGAAACTGATAAAATAAGTTTTCATTGTTCTTTAAGATCACATGATAGTATTTTGGAAAAGCAAAGCCCCAGCCGCATGCCCGTACTTGACGGGAATCCCCTATAGGGAAAAAACTTTCATGGATCGGGGATTGTTTCTATTGACAGGAATCCTCAGCCCGGGAAAGGTTTTATCGGCAGGTAATTGTTTCAATTCCCCATAATTCTGGCCGATCCCTGCCAAGGGAAGGATTTCATCGCTAAGCAGTTCTCTTTCTTTACTCATGCAAAACCCTACGATCAATAAAAAAATGCCTGAATGCAAGTACGAACAATCAATTCTAAGTATATTTGTTCTTTCAAAATAAAACATATAGGTGTGAATATGATTAAGGAAATAAATCGTACAACAATCCAGCCTGAAAGAGTTCAACCACTTGGCAGGACGGTGAATAAAACGGCCAATTACGAATTTACCATCATTATTCCCGTGTACAACGAAGAGGATAACATCTATACCCTGGAAGAAAAGCTGGCTTGGTTTATATCCCAATCCGTCAGCTCCACCTGTGTTTTATTTGTCAACGATGGCTCTACCGATCACAGCAACCGGCGAATCATCGAAATATGCAGCCGCAACAACCATTTTTACCACATGAGCCTTGCCCGCAACTCGGGGTTAAGTGCTGCCTTAAAAGCCGGTATTGAAGCCACCTGGTCGCCCCTGGTAGGGTATATGGATGCTGACTTGCAAACCACACCCCAGGATTTCAACTTACTGTTTCCCTATGCCCAGGAATATGAAATGGTTCTGGGCATCAGGGCCAACCGGGAAGATTCATTTGTCAAAAAGGCATCCTCCCTGATAGCCAACAGCTTTCGCCGTTTCATGACCAAAGACGGCATCACCGATACAGGCTGCCCTTTAAAGATTATGAAGACCGAATACGCCAGGCGCATTCCCCTTTTCAAAGGGATGCACCGTTTCCTGCCTGCTCTCATCCAGCTGCAGAACGGAAAGGTGAAACAAGTGCCTGTCAGGCATTTTCCCAGGGTGGCCGGTCAGTCAAAATACAACCTAAGAAACCGTCTTGTTGCACCATTGATGGATTGCTTTGCTTTTCGGTGGATGAAAAGCAGGTATATCAATTTCCAGATCACGGAAACCAATATTGATTAACATGATTTTTCTAATAGGCTTTATTTCCCAAGCTTTATTCTTTACCCGTACCCTGCTGCAGTGGATACTCTCCGAACGTGCGCGTAAAGTACTCTCACCAACCATCTATTGGGTACTGAGTATCATCGCCTCATACCTTTTTTGCATCTACGGATGGTTCCGCAACGACTTTGCCATCCTTCTGGGCCAGGTCATCTCTTACTATATCTACATCTGGAACCTGAATGAAAACGGGGTCTGGCATAAGATACCCATGGTTTTAAAAACCCTGCTCATTGCCACCCCCCTGGTGGCCATCGGATTTGTGCTGAAAAACGGCTCTTACTTTGTCGAAAATTTCCTTTCCCATCCCAACATACCCCTGTGGCTGCTTATCTTCGGCTCCCTGGGTCAAATCATCTTTACCCTGCGCTTTGTATACCAGTGGATTTATTCCATGCGAAGAAATGAATCTGTGCTGCCCATGGGCTTCTGGCTGATCAGCCTGTTTGGTTCCGGAATCATTGTCATTTACGGGCTTCTACGTGTGGATCCGATCCTTATATTGGGCCAGTCGGTAGGTTTTATCGCTTACACCCGTAACATTATTCTTTACCGCAAGGAAATTAAATCAGGCCATACCCATGAAGTCCTTTCTTGATAGCAAGGCCCTGAGGTATTTGCTCTACTGCCTGGCCGTGCTGCCCCTGTTCCTGTTTCGCGACTTCACGCTCGACAACGAACTGCGCTATTTGAGCATTGCCGATGAAGCCATTCGCAACGGATCGTTCTTCACCTTTACCAACCATGGCATCATCTACGCCGACAAGCCTCCCCTGTACCTGTGGATCGTGATGCTTGGCAAATGGCTTTTAGGAAGTCACAGCATGGTCTTTCTAGCCCTGTTTTCCTTCCTTCCCGCCCTGGTTATCATTCATACTATGGATCAGTGGATTAACGAAGCGCTTTCCCAAACAGAAAGGATTCTGGGCGAGCTGCTGCTGTTAACCAGTGCCTTTTTCATCGGCTCGGCCATCGTGATGCGCATGGATATGCTCATGTGCATGTTCATTGTGTTGGCACTGTATATCTTCTACCGCATGTACCAGGGGAAGGCCCGCCGGTGGGATTCCCTGCTCTTTCCCCTTTTGGTATTTATGGCCCTGTTTACCAAAGGTCCCCTGGGATTGATCATACCACTTGTTTCAACCCTCGTCTTTCTTTTCATTAAGAATGAAGTGAGAAGCATCGGTAGGTACTGGGGAGTGAAGACATGGGCTATCCTGCTGGCCTTTTGCGCCTTGTGGCTTTTGGGAGTTTACAGCGAAGGGGGCGATAAGTACCTTCAAGATTTGGTCTACAATCAAACGGTCAACAGGGCGGTCCATTCGTTTCATCACAGCGAGCCGTTCTACTATTATCTTATAGCCATTTGGTATTCACTGGCCCCCTGGTCGTTGCTTTTAGTGGGGATCCTGGTGATGGGAATCCAACAGAAACTGTTTTACACCGACCTGGAGCTTTTCTTTTTGGTAATCATCCTTTCTACCCTGGCAATACTCTCGCTTATAAGCTCCAAGCTGGAGATATACCTGATCCCTTCCTTTCCCTTTATCATCTACCTGGGTGTTTTATGGCTTAAAAGGCTTCAGTCACCCCGGTGGGCAACCCTGCTGGTGATGATACCGGCCCTGCTCATTTGCCTTGCTTTACCCGTAGCAGCTATCTGGCAGTTCTATGATCACAGCTTCTCTGTCCCCTTTTCACTAGCCGCCCTGTCGCTTTCACTGACGGGCATACTGACCCTGGCATACCTTCGTAAACACGCTCTTAACCGGGGTATCATTTCCATGGGAACAGGGCTTTTGGTGTTCGTTTTTGTGGTTTCCCTGGCCGTCCCTCAGTACAATTCCCTGATCGGAATGGGCGAGCTGTGCCAAAAAGCCCAAAGCATTTCTGCGGCAAAAGGAGTAAAGAACTACTATTTTACCCATATCCCCCGGGCCGATAACCTGGATGTTTACCTTGGCATAAAACCCGTCGGGCTGAGTATCAAAGACCTGTACCATCCGGGAGATAAAATCAAGACACCGGCCATTCTGTTTCTTTCCGAGCGTATGATCAACCACAACGATTCGATCAGACAATTCATCAAGGACAAAAAGAAACATCAGGTAGGCAAGTACTTCTGCGTGGAGAT
>JACMKG010000357.1 GCA_014380255.1 Prolixibacteraceae bacterium
CCGTTGTTTTCCAGGATACACCCAAGATTTAAAACTCCTTATGTAAGTACCCTTATTACCGGTTTTATAGCCTTAATTCTGGCTGGCATTCTTCCAATCAATATTCTTGGAGAATTGGTATCCATAGGCACCCTACTGGCTTTTGCTATTGTATGTATTGGAATAATAATTCTCAGATACAAAAGACCTGACATCAAAAGAGCATTCAAAACTCCATTTGTACCCTTTGTTCCCATCATGGGTGCTGGCATTTGCTTTGCACAAATGTTTTCGTTGCCCTGGGAAACATGGGCCAGGTTAATAGCATGGATGGCTTTGGGTTTTGTTATTTATTTTACTTACGGAATCCATAAAAGCAAGCTTCACAACTAAACGACTATTTCGCCTGAAAATACATTGGTAGCAGGGCCTGTCATATAGACCTTTTCATCGTTCCATTCAATGAACAAGTCGCCTAAGGCCAGGTGAACGGTTACTTCTTTTCCTGTTTTGCCATTCAATGCACAGGCTACAGCCGAAGCACAACTGCCGGTACCACAAGCAAGCGTGTTGCCGGCACCACGCTCCCATGTGCGAATTCTAATCTCCGACTGGTTAACTACCTCTACAAAATTCACATTGGTGCCCTTGGGAAAAGCGGTATTCTTTTCAATCTGCTTCCCGATGGTAACAATGTCAACTTCATCCAGATTATCCACAAAAACCATGGTATGCGGAACTCCCATCAGCAAACTGGTAATTTGATAGGTTTTCCTGCCAATTTTTATGGGAACATTGATAGCTGTACTGTTTTTTTTGCCGATCATCGGGATATCAGCTCTATTGAGATGTGGCTCCCCCATATTGACCTTAACAGCCTGTACAATATCATCTTCAATAAGCAACTCGGGGATGATGATACCTGCAAATGTCTCAATCTTAAACGATTCCTTTTTAATCATTCCACTCTCATAAACGACCTTGGCAAAACACCGAATGGCATTTCCGCACATATCAGCTTCACTCCCATCAGCATTCACGATACGCATTCTCACATCTGCCTTTTTAGAAGGTAGAATCAAAACAATACCATCGGCTCCAATGCCGGTATTCCGATTACACAATTGAATTGCTAATTTATGAAGATCATATTTCGTAAGATCAATATCGTTCAGAAAAATAAAATCGTTTCCCAAACCGTGCATTTTTTGGAATTGAATCATGCGCTAAGAAAGTTTAAATGTACTGCAAAGTAAGCTCTATTTATCAAATAAGAAAAATACAAGACCATTAGAATTCTTATCCTTCATCCAAATTAAGCAATTTTGATGGGAAATGAAAATCAATCCTCTATAACCTAAAAGGAATATGGATATCAAAATTGTTTCTACTTTTCAATATAATAATAACACTATGAAAAAAGGAATATTTACTTTTCTTTTAATTCTTACAATTGATAAATAGCTGATATAAAAGATGTTATCAAACATGGAAATAAAAGACATAATAGTATTTAATAGATCGCTTTTCTTTTGTTTTTGACCTACCAATCTCCGTAACTTTGTAATTATAAATCCACAAATAAAATTAGACATGAGAAATTCTATTAAATTAATGTTGTTCTTCCTGGCAATTCCAGCACTTGCATTCCTGGAATCATGCCATATGGATGATGAAGTAATTTTCCCTCCAGGGTCAGAGATGGATCCATCTACATTTTTTGGACCATCCGTAGCTGTTGGGAATGGAGATGCGCGTGCTTGGGTTTCTGTCGATAAAAATGGAGATCCGAAAGCTGTGGGAATCAATTTTTCTGAAGAAACCTTAGAGGGTCTTCCTGATTCTTTAAAACAATTCGTACTTCCTTTACCTGCTGATAAGGGAAAAGGATTTTACACTCATGCTCTCATTGATTGGAACCCCGAAGGCCATGAACCTCCAGGAACGTATGATAAGCCTCATTTCGATTTTCATTTTTACATTATTACAAATGAAGAACGAATGGCAATTGGACCCAATGATACAGTTAAATTTGCAAATGCTCCTGACTCCATGTATGTTCCTTCTGCTTACCTGCATACACCGGGCGGTGTTCCTCAGATGGGTGCACACTGGGTTGATCTGATGGCTCCCGAGTTTACTGGTGGTGTCTTTTCTAAAACCTTTGTTTGGGGATCCTATGATGGAGAATTCATCTTCTGGGAACCCATGATTACCCTGGATTACTTACGTACAAAGCCCAACGACCTGATTTCTTTACGCCAGCCTCAGGCCTATCAACAAGATGGATGGTATCCGACCAAATATAAAATTACCTATTCGTCTATTACCGATGGATATACGATTGCTATAACTAGCCTTCAATATAAGGAAGGAAAATAATAACCATTCAATACAATTATTAGATTAAAAATTAACCAGTGAAAACCATTTCTTTTTTTAAATACCAATTTTAAGAAATACGCAAACGAGGGTTCTATGATAAATCATTGAACCCTCGTTTATTTTATCAATCTCTTGAAGCTTTTTTACCAATGAATTGCCAACTGTTCTTTCAGAATAAACCAACTTCAATTTCGATTTCTCAGAAAGCATCATTGCTTTATAAATGCTTTGTAATAATCATTAAAAATAATGGGAATTCAGAAATGATTCCAGATAACAATCGTACTATTAATTACTCACTCGTTTCAAAGCTACCAACTTACTTATTCGTCCTTCTTTTAATTGACTTAATCGCAACTTTAGGTTAACTTTATGCTACCTATTTTAACAAACTCTTTAAAATAGAAACGAATTAATGCATTATTCCTCTTTTTTTCTCTAAATTTGTTTAACAATTAATACACCAATCTATGCTACCAAAATTCTTACTTGCCGACAATTCACAGGAAATGCCAGATTCTATCTATGTTGTTCACAATGAATTCCCAAGGTTTATTGTTGAAAGCGACATCGAAGATTTTTCTTCCAACCAGGAAATCCATTGGATTGATGAAGAACCCATGGATAAGACTCTAATCTCAGAACTGTTGGCAGAGGCCGAAGAATTCCTGGAAACAGAATTGGAAAGCCAGGATAACTATTTTGAAGACGAGGAGGATGATAAATGATGACCACAAAAAGGAAACTAACCAGATCAAGAGACAAGATGATCGGCGGAGTATTAGCCGGAATTGCCGATTACTTTGATGTCGATCCAACGATCGTGCGAATCCTGTATGTTGTACTGTCCATTGCAAGCGTTGGCTTCCCCGGACTTATCGCATATCTTATTATGTGGGCCATCATACCAGAAGAACAACCCACTCAATTCTGAGGCACCTGCTTCAGACTTAACTGTATTCTTTTTCTTCCCAGGTCAAGTTCAATTACCTTGACCTGGACAGTCTGGTGCAATTTAACTATTTCAGCCGGATCACTGATGAAACGATCAGCCATTTGAGATACATGTATCAGTCCGTCCTGCTTGACACCTACATCCACAAAAGCCCCGAACTTAGTTAAATTCGTTACAATTCCCGGCAGTACCATCCCTACTTGTATGTCTTCCATCTTATAGACATTGGCCGCAAATTCAAAGAATTTAATGCCCTGCCGCGGATCTAATCCCGGTTTAGCCAATTCTTTCCTGATATCTTCGAGAGTAGGCAATCCTGTTTTAGGTGTCACGTAATTGGCCAGCACAATTTGCTTCTGGCGTTCTTCCGAAGAAATCAACTCCTGTACACTGCATTTTAAATCCTTGGCCATCTTCTCAACCACATGATATGACTCAGGGTGCACAGCCGTTTTATCCAAGGGGTTCACTGCATCCTGTATCCTTAGAAAACCTGCCGACTGCTCATACGCTTTGGCTCCCATCCGCGCAACTTTCATCAATTCAGTTCTTGCTTTAAAGGGTCCTTTCTCTTTGCGGTAATCCACGATATTCTGAGCAAGCAATGGACCAAGCCCTGAAATATAAGTCAGCAGGTGTTTGGATGCTGTATTTACATTTACTCCAATCAGGTTCACGCAAGATTCAATTACTTTATCCAGG
>JACMKG010000358.1 GCA_014380255.1 Prolixibacteraceae bacterium
CTCGCCCACCCTTTATATTACCTTGGCAGGTATTTTACTGCTGATCTGGTTTACCAGGCATCAAATCAAAGCCAGTGGCATCGCCAAAAAGGTGACCGACCTGATCAACCAGTTTGCCGAAGGGTTCAAGAGCATTCGTAACATTAAGAACAAGGGCGCTTTTATCTTTCATTCCTTATTTATCTGGTTTTTGTATTACCTGATGCTTTACTGCGTTTTCTTTTCATTTGAGTTTACGTCCCATTTGTCAGCACTGGCCGGATTAACGGTATTTGTCTTAGGTAGCTTTGGGATGGTTGCTCCCGTGCAGGGAGGTATCGGACCATGGCACTTTATGGTATACGAAGCTCTTGCGTTGTATGGCGTCGACAAGGCTGACGGCAAGATATTCGCTTTAGTGGCACATGGCAGCACTACGGTTATGCTGGTTGTATTTGGATTGATAGCCTTAATTGTATTGCCTTTTATCAACGAGAGAAGCGACCGCGAAGTAAAGATTACAGAAAAAGCATGAGGCCGCTGAAACCTATCGTCTGTCAGTAGTTGTTATTAGTTCAAAAAACGCATTTATAAATCCATTGAATACCAACCTTTACATAGCACGACGCATATTCTCGGCCAAGGAGAACAAGCAAAACCTTTCGCACAAGATTGTAAACATTGCCCTTTTTGGCATTGTGCTGGGTCTTATTGTGCTCATCCTGGCAGTCGCCATCGTTACCGGATACAAGTCGGAAGTAGGCAAGAAAGTCATTGGATTTGGCTCTCACCTGCAGATAGTCACCCTTGACACCAACCAATCATTCGAAACAACGTCCATCTCCGAAAAGCAACCTTTTACCGACGAGCTTTCAACCATTGAAGGCATCAGCCATGTGCAGGTTTTTGCCACCAAGCCGGGCATTATCCGCACCGATGAAGAGATCCACGGAGTGGTCCTTAAAGGTATAGGTCCTGACTTCGACTGGTCGTTTTTCGAAGGAAACAAAATTGCAGGTGATATCTTTCAGGTGCAGGATACGGTCAGAAATAACAAAGTATGGGTATCCAAGCAAATGGCTGATCTGCTTAAGTTGAAATTGGGCGACCCTCTGTACATGTTCTTTTATGACCCTACCGAAACCCTTCCCCGCCAACGCAGATTCGAACTGGCAGGAATCTATAAAACAAGCCTGGAAGAGTTCGACCGCATGTTCGTTTTGGTTGACATCAATCATATCCGAAGACTGAACAACTGGGAGAACGATCAGGTAAGTGGCTTTGAAATCTTTGTCAAGGATTTTAAAAATATTTCCAATCAGGAAAGGGCCGTCAATAACCTCTTGTTAAGATATACCACGCCCGAAAGCCCCGTTTTGCAGGTGGTAAGTATCAAGGAGAAATATGCCCATATATTCGACTGGCTTGGGCTTCTGGATATGAATGTATGGGTAATCCTCACGCTGATGATATTGGTGGCTGGCTTCAACATGGTTTCAAGCCTGTTGGTTATTATCCTTGAACGCACCCAGATGATCGGGATCCTAAAGTCACTTGGCGCTCACAACTGGAGCATCCGTAAGGTGTTTCTTTACTTCTCGGTGATGATGATCATCAAAGCCCTCATCTGGGGCAACCTGATTGGAATAGGCATCTGCCTTATCCAGCAATACACGCATGTACTGAAACTGGATCCTACGTCTTATTATCTGGAATATGTACCTGTAAACCTGAGAATCTGGCATCTTGTTCTGCTTAACGTAGGTACGGTTGTAATTACGATGCTCATGCTGCTCATTCCCTCCTATTTCATTACCAAGGTATCACCCGAAAAAACAATCCGATTCGAGTAGAGATAAGCAATTTAACTTATTCATCCAAAATGATTTGACGCAATTAGTCTACGGTAACCTGCCTTTAAAATCAGAAGCAGAATGATTTTCTTGCCTTTTTATATCTGTTCGCCCTTTAAATTCGTTAAATTTATAGCAGAATAAAAATTTAAAGGTAAAGAATGTATTCATCGTTTTTAACTTATCTGAAAGAGGCTTTACATGAAGGGTTATCGGGAGTAGAGGCTCATCAGAAGATGCTCCCCCCGGGGCGGCGCCTGAAAACTCATGAAAATGAACTTTCATTGGTCAAACCGAGCAGTGTCCTGTTGCTCCTGTATCCGGAAGGTGATCAAATTTTTATCTGCCTTATTAAACGCCCTTCCACCATGAAACACCATCCGGGACAAATCAGTTTCCCCGGAGGGAAAGTTGAAAAGGAGGATACTTCAGTCGAGATGACAGCCATACGGGAAGCCCAGGAAGAAGTGGGTATCGACCCTTCTTACATCCGGATCATCGGCAAGCTGTCTGAATTATATGTGGAGGTGAGTAAATTCCTGATCCATCCTTTTCTGGCATGGACTGACCATAAACCCAACTTCCTGGTAAACAAGGCCGAGGTGGAGGAACTGATTTTATTCCCGTTAAGCGATTTTGTAGCCAATGAAACGATTATGGAAACCGATCTGGACACCATCACCGGTCGGCTTCGCATCCGCTATTACCCTTTCAACAGCCAGATCATCTGGGGAGCTACGGCCATGATCTTATCCGAGCTGATTGAAATCCTGAAAAAAATTCAAGGTCGTCCATTATCCCTGGGTTCAAAGGGTTGATGGATTGCAGCTCTAATCTCCCCTGTCTCGATTTTTGTTTCTTATTCGGTACTGAATATTCTATTTCCTTTTTGATTACGACTTCAGGTTTTGTGTGATCAGGCATAAAACCTGTGGATACAATGTTTCAGGTTGCTTCTGATTGTGCTGAATAAAGTTTGAAGGACTGTTCATCCGCATTGGCGGAAAGGATTGAATTTTGTTGATCAAAAGCAAAAGGTGATTAAGGGTCCAGGCCTCTCTTTTTAATCTGCAAATGAAATTCCGTGGTCAAAAGCTCTATATTAGCTCTATATTAACTCTATGCAGGGGCTAACTGTAATTTTCAAAATTATAGCCTAGACATAGGCCTAATATAGACCTAACATAGAGTTTGTGGCTATGGCAGGTTATTGGTTTAAAGAAATCCTGTGAAAGGCCTTTGGATGATGCATTCTTATTATAAATCAAGCGGAAAACCTGGGGAGATCTGATTGTTTAAAGTTTGATATTTATCCTGAATGCTTGGATAAAAGGAACTGAAGGATTGATCCCGAATTCTCGGAAATGAAAGACTGAATACCGACCACTTTTCCCTGGAAACGGATTCATGGCAAATGAATAGAAGGTTTTCTAAAAAGGATGTGACTGGTTAATCGCACCCGTTGGAAAATGAAGGCAGGTGAATATAAATAACCGTTTTTGAATTGATTAGTCGTAGAACGACCAGGCAACACCAATTCTGAATGTGCGGCGGTAATACGGGTGTTCGGGGGCAGAATAAAAGTTATCACCCACCAACCCCGAGGCGGCATTCATCATCTTAAAATAAAAACGGGTACGTTTAAGCTTCAGGTTCACATGTAAATCGATAAATGGGTAATTTCCCAGTTCCTGCTCGTTCTGAAGGTAAAAACGGGCTGTTCCCGGCTGGTAAGCATCGGCAAAGTAACTGGTACTGTAACGGGTATCAATACCTAGCTGGGTATACATTACTTTTGATAGAACGGTGCGGTAATTCATGCTTATAAATCCGGCCATCGAGGGCAGATGAATATATCGGTCGTTACTCGCTTTTTGGGCGAGCAGTTGTGTACGTATGAGCCAGTGCTTGCTTTCAAAATCCTTATTCAGGTAAGCTGAAAGAATCATCAGTTCATTGCTTGCCTGGGTAGGCAATGCTTCTTCATTGTTGTAGATGTAATTTCCGATCAGTGCATAATTGGCTCCAATAGTCGCTTTATACTGCTGCGAATTGAGGCTTCCACCAATACGCACTTCATTGATGTTATCAAAGTTATTGCGCCATTTAAAATGATTGGAGTAAAAATACTGGTCGTAATAGTCGGGCACCAGGGTTTTAACACTCGCCTCAACGCGCAGGCTGGTAGTATCGCGTTTTATGCGCAAAGGCTTGTTGACGGCTCCCGACAATTCAGTCTGCCCTGAACGGTAACCGGTAATGTAGATACGCCCGTCAGCTTCCCACTGCCAGAATTTTCCTTCATTTCTGAAAATACCTCCTCCAACAAACGTATTGGATTGTTTATCGGGATAGTATTCACCCGGCATGGAAAAGCGATACCAAAGCTGATCATTTCCTATGTAGGCCCGTTTACCAAACGTGTACTTACGGTCGGGCGCTTCATAAACCTTGATCTGAAAGATGTTGGTCAGCCTGGAGTATCTGGTGCTATCCACAGTGAGCGTATCGTTAAACATATTTTGAAAGAAGGTACTGTCGTTCAGTTCGCTTCTAAAGGTGCGTTTGTTACCTGAAAATTCAAGCTGATGAATAAAACCCACGCGGGGGATAAAAGCTTCGACTATATACTCGGCACTGTCAGCCTCAACGGTTTTGCCCACCCTGTATTCATTGGTGGTGATAAAAGTGTTGTTATGCAGTTTGTTGCCCGTTCCTTCCATCCTGACCAGGAATTCTTCGGTTTTGTTATCATTCAAGGTTTGCCCCGGGTTTAATTCAACCCCTCCGTTATCCTGAGTCTGCAAGCGGTTAAAAATAAGATTTGTATGAGACAGGAAGGTATTGGAATTATAAGAGGAAACAATCCCGATGTTATGGAATTTATTTTCCTGCCGGGCATACTGCCCCTGAGATTTGGTTTGATTGTAGATGAATTCAAAATTCAACTTTTGATTGATGTTTTGTGAATGAATCACGTTGAACCGAGTTTCATTTTTGGAACTCCTGTTTTCACTCTGGGTATAATCAAGTACCGAATAAGGAGTGGTGGTATTAAAATACTGAATCTGGGAGGGCATGAGCCAGTACGCATCGAATGAACGGGCGAAGTAGAAATCGGAGTTGAATGTGCGTTTAAAGAAATCGTTGCTTTGGTAGGCACCCCCGTTGTTACCGGTAAAAGTATTGCTGATGCTCCGTTTTTCAAACGGATGATAGACGTGAAAGAACGTAAGGGCGGTATCCAATTCCGATGGCCTTACCCCTGCACCCTGATCATCCAATTGCCACACCCGGATGACCGATGGAATACTCGGTTTTTTCGTCTCTTTACCCTCTTTGTCTTCTTCTCCGGGTATAACTTCAGTATCTGAAGGTTGACCATTGTTTCCACCAATAGAACGTCCTGAAGAGTTTCCTTCAGGTCTGAACTGTGCATTTGCCTGAATACCAATCAGAAACGCAGCTATAAGTATGTAGATATATTTTCCTGACATGTTGGCGCAAAGATAATTAAATATAAACCTCCTATCAACATTCATTCCATAAAAGAAAAGCACAAAAAATCACATCCTTTTTGCAATAAAATCAGCTGTGAACCAATGAGATATCAGGTTTTATTACTATTTTTGGGCTCCTTGAAAATTAGAATTCTCAATTAAGTTTTCAACCATAAATTGTTAGTTATTGGTTGGACATAATTTAGTAGAATCCACTATTGTTTTAATTATATTTGTTGCAAATTGAAAAAAAGATATGATATCGAATTACGATGAAGGTTCAATAAAAACACTTGACTGGCAAGAACATATACGGCGGCGTCCGGGCATGTACATTGGCAAATTGGGCGATGGCACGGCTGCTGATGATGGGATTTATGTTCTATTGAAGGAAGTGGTTGATAATTCCATCGATGAATTTATGATGGGTAACGGAAAAAAGATCGAAGTGCGGGTCAGCGATGAGCTGGTGACCGTGCGTGATTTCGGTCGTGGTATTCCGCTGGGCAAGCTATTGGATGTGGCCTCGAAGATGAATACAGGAGCTAAGTATGATTCTGAGGTGTTTAAGAAATCGGTTGGTTTAAATGGTGTTGGTATCAAAGCTGTGAATGCTTTATCGAGCCATTTTGTGATCAAATCGTTCCGCGATGGGGAGATGAAAGAAATACACTTCAGCGGAGGTCTTGTAAAAGACGAAAAAGATGTGGTGGAAACCGATCAGCCAAACGGCACCCATGTGGCTTTCACCCCTGACTCGTCGATCTTCAAGGGCTACCATTACATTGCTGATTTTGTCATCAATATGATGAAGACCTATTCATTCCTGAATGCAGGACTGGTGATGGAGTTCAACGGTGAGAAGTATCATTCAAGGAACGGGTTGCGCGATTTGCTGGAAGAATACCAGGAATCGGAGTCTCTGTATCCGGTTATTCACTTAAAAGGTACTGACATTGAAGTGGCCATTACCCACGGCAACCAGTATGGTGAAGATTACTATTCGTTTGTAAACGGGCAGCATACCACCCAAGGCGGTACTCACCTGATAGCTTTCCGCGAGGCTATTGTCAAGACTATCCGCGATTTCTACAAAAAGGATTTTGATCCTTCAGATATCAGGGCTTCCATTGTGGCAGCTATCAGCATTAAGGTAGAGGAGCCGGTCTTTGAATCGCAAACCAAAACAAAACTTGGATCGAAGGACATTGGCCCCGACGGCCCCTCGGTGAGAAACTTTGTTGCCAACTTTGTTCAAAAGGAACTAGATAATTACCTGCATAAGAATCCTGATGTATCCGAGGTACTATTGAGAAGAATCCAGGAATCGGAACGCGAACGTAAGGCTATATCAGGAATCAAGAAACTGGCCAAGCAGCGTGCCAAGAAAGCCAACCTGCACAACCGTAAACTGCGCGACTGCCGGGTTCACCTGAACAGCACACACGAGGCACGAGAGAATTCTTCCCTGTTTATTACCGAAGGAGATTCAGCGAGCGGATCGATCACCAAGTCGCGGGATGTGAATTTACAGGCCGTATTCAGTTTAAAAGGCAAGCCGCTCAACACCTATGGCTTGACAAAAAAGGTGGTATATGAAAACGAGGAGTTCAACTTGTTGCAGGCTGCCCTTAATATTGAAGAGAGCATGGATGACCTTCGCTACAACAAAGTGATTATAGCAACCGATGCCGATGTCGACGGGATGCATATACGTCTGCTGCTTATTACCTTTTTTCTGCAGTTCTTCCCTGAAGTAATCCGCAGGGGCCATTTATATATCTTCCAGACCCCGCTGTTCAGGGTAAGGAACAAGAAGGTTACTTATTACTGTTATTCAGAAGAAGAACGCGTCACGGCCATTCAGAAGCTGGGAAAAACAGCTGAGATTACCCGGTTCAAAGGATTGGGTGAGATTTCTCCGGATGAGTTTAAAAACTTCATAGGCCCGGATATACGCCTTGACCCTATTCTGATGAAAAAGCATGAATCGGTTCCGCAGATGCTTGAGTTTTACATGGGAAAGAATACTCCCGAACGCCAGGATTTTATCATTGATAATTTGTATGTCGAGAAGGATGTGGTTTAGTCATTACTTTTCGAAAGTAGATGGGTACATTTCACGCAGAACGAAATATTTTGATTTGAAGGAGTAAAGATGACTGAAGAAAATAAAGAAGAAATTCAAAAAGAAGAAAAGAAGGATGGCATAATTTATTTATCAGGAATGTATCAGCAATGGTTTCTTGATTATGCCTCATACGTAATTCTTGAAAGGGCTGTACCATACGTTGAAGATGGGCTGAAACCTGTTCAGCGACGTATTCTGCATGCGATGAATATCATGGATGATGGCCGCTACAACAAGGTGGCCAATGTCATTGGGCAAACCATGCAGTATCACCCCCATGGGGATGCCTCCATCGGCGATGCGCTTGTTCAGCTCGGACAAAAAGAATTACTGATTGACATGCAGGGAAACTGGGGAAACATTCTAACCGGTGACGGTGCTGCTGCTCCCCGGTATATTGAAGCCCGGTTATCCAAATTTGCCCTCGATGTGGTCTTCAACCCTAAAACGACTAACTGGAAGCTATCCTACGATGGACGTAACCGTGAGCCTATTGCTTTACCGGTAAAGTTTCCGTTGCTGCTTGCCCAGGGTGTTGAAGGGATCGCGGTAGGTCTTGCCTGCAAAATACTGCCTCACAACTTTATCGAACTGATCGATGCCTCGATTGCATATCTGAGGGATGAAGATTTTGAATTGTATCCCGATTTTCCCACCGGCGGTTCGGGCGATTTCTCCCGTTACAACGATGGGATCCGTGGGGGATCGATTAAGGTAAGAGCCAAGATTGAAAAGAAAGACAGCAAGACACTGGTCATTACGGAGGTTCCCTTTGGCAGAACAACCTCCTCATTGATTGAGTCGATCATTAAGGCCAATGACAAGGGCAAGATCAAGATTCGAAAAATTGATGACAACACTTCGGATAAGGTTGAAATTTTGATTCACCTCATACCCGGTATGTCATCCGACAAGACCATTGATGCCTTGTTTGCCTTTACCGATTGTGAAATCTCCCTTTCGCCCAACAGTGCTACCATCCTGGATGACAAGCCTAAGTTTATTGGAGTGAGCGAGATTCTGAAACTCAACACCGACCAAACGGTTGCCCTGTTGAAACTGGAACTGGAAATCAGACGAGGGGAACTGGAAGAGGCATGGCATTTTTCTTCTCTCGAAAAAATATTCATTGAAGAACGCATTTATAAGGACAAGGAGTTTGAAGATTCGGCCAACATGGATGAGGCGATCGATCATATTGACAAACGTCTTGGCCCATGGAAACCCAAGCTGAAACGCGAAGTAACGCGTGAGGACATCCTGCGCCTGATGGAAATCAAGATGGCCAGAATCCTTAAATTCAATACCGACAAGGCCAATGATCATTTACGAGGTATTGAAGACGAGATTGAAGAGATCAACAAGAAAATAGCCAACATCATCGGGTTTACCATCGAATGGTATGAGCGCCTGCGCACCAAGTATGGAAAAGGCCGTGAACGCAAAACCGAGATCAGGAACTTTGAGAATATTGTCGCTTCAAAGGTGGTGGTAGCCAATGAAAAGCTGTATATCGACCGGGTGGAAGGATTCATGGGTACGAGCCTGAAAAAGGCAGAATACGTATGCGACTGTTCCGACATGGACGATGTGATCGTTTTCAGGAAGGATGGCACTTACATCGTGTATAAAGTTTCGGAAAAGGCATTTATTGGAAAGAACATTCTGCACATTGCCATTTTCAAGAAAAACGACAACCGTACCATTTACAATGTCGTGTATCGCGATGGAAAGAACGGGTTCATTTACATGAAGCGTATGGCAGTAACCGGAGTTACCCGCGATAAGGAATACGATCTGACCCAGGGAACCCCCGGGTCGAGAGTTCTGTATTTCAGTGAGAATCCCAATGGTGAAGCAGAGGTTTTGCGTGTTACGCTGAAACCGAAGCCGCGCATTAAGAAACTTATTTTCGAAGTTGATTTTAGTGAACTGGCAATCAAAGGACGGGCCTCGATGGGCAATATCCTAACCAAGTTCGAAATTCATAAAATAGCCCTCAAGGAAAAAGGGGTATCCACCTTGGGAGGACGTAAGATCTGGTTTGACGAAGATGTACGAAGGCTTAATTCAGATAACCGGGGTAAGTTCCTGGGAGAATTCAGCGGGGATGACATGATTCTGGTGATATACAAATCGGGTGATTACCTGATTTGCAATTTTGATCTGTCGAATCATTTCAATGACGGAGTCCTGCTTATCGAGAAATACAATCCGAACAAGACCCTCTCTGCCGTTTACTTTGATGCAGAACAAGGGTTCTATTACGTGAAGCGTTTCCAGATTGATGAGTCTATAAAGGAAGTAGGTTTCATCGGTGAAAATCCTGGCAATAAATTAATCAACTTTACTTTTGTAGGACATCCACGTCTTGAGCTCCATTTTGGAGGGAAGAATGAAGGTCGAGAGCCTGAAGTAATTGATGTGGCAGACTTTATAGGAGTTAAATCGTACAAAGCCAAAGGGAAACGTCTTTCGGTGTATGAGATAAAGGATATCGTTGAACTGGAACCCATTGTGATGGATGAAGAAGTGGCCGAAGAACCGGTTGAGGAAAAGAAACCTGATATTGTGATTCCAGATATCGAAGATATTCTTTTTGGGACCGACAAACACATTAACGGCGAGGACAATCCCAACCAAATGTCTTTGGAATTTTAATTCTTGATCCTTTTACGCTCATCTATGAGAATATACCTGATTGGCTATATGGGTTGCGGAAAATCAACCCTGGGGAAGAAACTGGCGGCCCTTTTAGATCTCTCTTTCATTGATCTGGATACTTTCCTGGAAGAGAAATATTTCAGGACCATCCCCCAGATCTTTGCTGAAGAAGGGGAAGCCGGGTTCCGCCAGAAAGAGCAAAAGGTACTTCACGAAGTAGCTGCTTTTGATAATATAGTAGTGGCAACCGGTGGTGGAGCACCTTGTTTTTTCGATAACATGGAAGTGATGAACAATTCAGGTTTCTGTTTTTTCCTGGATGTTGATACTCCTTCCCTGGTAAAACGACTGGTTCATGCCAAAACGGAGCGCCCCATTATAAAAGGAAAATCAGCGGAAGAGCTGCATCAGTTTATTGAAGATATGATGCAAAAAAGACGTCCTTTCTATGAGAAGGCCCGGCACATCCTCAAAGGCAGTGAAATTAAACCTGAACAGGTACTCCAATTGATGGAAGGTAAAAGGTAAAGTAAAAAGTAAAATGAAGTCAAAAGTAAAAAGTAGGAAGGCAGGAGGGTTAATTAAATTTCCGAACAGCAGTTTAAAGGTTTTTGGTTTGATGCCCTTTTCTTCTTTATTCTTTTTACTTTTGCCTTTATACTTTTTACTTTAACCTTTTAACTTTTGACATTCGAATGATTGAAATTTGTGCATTGGCTTCAGGGAGCAACGGGAATTGCTATTACATAGGTAATGAGCAGGATGCGGTATTGATTGATGCAGGTATTTCAACCAAAAAGATCATGCTCAGGATGGAAGAAGCCGGGTTACAATCTTCAAAAGTCAGGGCTATATTTATTTCACACGAACACAGTGATCACGTTCACGGAGTACGTGTTTTAAGCAAGCGATTGGGAGTTCCGGCATGGTTTACCCAAGGAACACTCGACTCCTTGAAATGTGGCGAGCAACCTGAACTGATCCGAATATTCAATCCAGACAGTTCGATTAAAGTAGGTTCGCTGACCGTTCATTCCTTTCTTAAAAACCATGATGCCACCGAGCCTTGTTCATTTCGAATCGAACATGATGGCTGGCATATCGGAGTTTTTACGGATATTGGAGAAGCCTGTCCAAGGGTTATCCATCATCTGCATCTGTGCCATGCCTTGTTTATAGAGACCAATTACGATGAAAAGATGCTATGGGATGGTATTTATCCTTACCATTTGAAAAACAGGGTAGCTTCGCGGGTAGGGCATCTGTCGAACGATCAGGCCTTCACACTTATCCGTGATCATGCAGGCCCTGAGTTAGTACATGTCTTCTTGAGTCATCTTTCCGGAGAAAACAATCGCCCTGAATTAGCTGCAGAATGTTTCAAAACACTAACCGATCGCTTTTCAGTACATCTGACCTCCAGGCATTCTGTAAGTCCAACCTGCCGCTTACGCTAAACCATAGAAAAGAGACCTGTGACAATAGGCTTAAAGGGGTGGTTGAGCAGAGCTTTGAAATAGGGGCATAGCATTCCAGATATAGATATCATCAACGCACTTCACCCATTATTTAAAAGTACAAAAACGAAAGCGTATTCGCATTTTTTAAAACCTTTGATACCTTATTCTTTAATTGATATCTCTTCATTTAATCTGTTTTGTAACAAGAATTAACATGCATTGATTTTTAAATCGGTAACAATTCGTTATTTTTAATGATAACTAAGAAATTACTGGCCATGCAGGATTTAAATTATGGGGTCGTGGGAAATTGCAGAAGTGCAGCCCTGATATCAGAAAAAGGTAGCATTGACTGGTTTTGTTTTCCTGATTTTGATTCTCCGTCTATATTCAGCAAGATACTGGATGTGGAGAAAGGAGGAGAATTTAGCTTTGAGGTTTCTGATTCTTATTCCATCACTCAAAAATATGTAGATTACACCAATATCCTGAGCACTTTATTTACTTCCGATGAAGGCAGCTTTGAAGTATTGGATTTTATGCCCCGTTACAAGCTTGTGGAGCCCGATTTTTATCTTCCACCTGAAATATACCGATACATACGTTTACTGTCTGGAAAGCCCTCTTTTAAGACAAATTACAACCCTAAGATGAATTACGCCCGGGCGGAGGTGATTCACGAGTCGGGCAAGAATTATATCAAGACCAGTGCAGTAAATAATGCGTTGGATTGTGTTTACTTGTATTCGAGTCTTAAATTTGCTTCTATTCTACAAAAGAAAGAGATTGTACTCGACGGTAACCACTTTCTGCTCTTATCACATAACCAGAAGCTGATCAACATTAATATTGAACGTGTAAGCCTGGAATATAACCGAACCAAGGTTTACTGGCTCAACTGGGTTAATCGTTCCAAGAAATTCAAATCCTATAATGAGCTTATCACCCGAAGCGTATTGGTTTTAAAGCTCATGTCCTATCATCCTACCGGTGCAGTACTGGCAGCATTGACAACAAGTATACCTGAGACTATCGGTGAAGTGAGAAACTGGGATTACCGATTCTGCTGGCTGCGCGATGCTTCCATGTCAATTGATACGCTAATGGATATGGGGCACCATGATTCTGCTCGTCGTTTTATTGCTTTTATCAAGGGAATATTAAAATCGAAGCAAGAGCAGTTCCAGATCATGTATGGTATAAAAGGAGAAAAAGCACTGTTAGAGGAAGAGCTGAACCATTTAAGCGGCTTTGAAAATTCTAGGCCTGTCAGAATAGGAAATGCGGCGTATGACCAAAAACAGAACGACGCTTTTGGGTATTTGATGAATGTGATTTACCAATATTACAAATACTTTCCCGGCACGCTGGATGAAATTGAAGACATGTGGGAAATTGTAAGAAACATCATCCGGACTGTCATCGCCGAATGGGAAAAGCCGGACAAGGGTATTTGGGAGATCCGCAACTTCGACAGTCATTTTGTATTTTCAAAAGTGATGTGTTGGGTAACCCTTGACCGGGGAATGAAGATTGCTCAGTTGCTAAATATGCCCGACTATGTGAAACGATGGAAGAAGGAAGCCTACCGCATTAAACTGGATATTTTCAAAAATGGATGGAATGAGGAACTGCAGAGCTTTACTCAAACCTATCACAATGTAGATCTCGATGCCTCTCTTTTGCTTATGGAAGAATATGGTTTTATTTCGGCTTCTGATGAAAGATATAAAAAGACAGTTCAGGCCATAAAGAACCAGCTTTTTTATAAAGGATTAATGTACCGGTACATCAATGCCGATGATTTTGGACGATTATCTTCTTCATTTACCATCTGTACCTTTTGGCTTATAAGGGGTTTATTTGTTACAGGGCAAAAGGATGAAGCCTTTGAGATTTTCAATAAAATCGTAGGGTATTCCAATCCCCTGGGATTATTCAGTGAGGACTTGGACTTTGAATCTAAAAGACAACTGGGAAATTTTCCACAGGCTTATTCCCATCTGGCATTAATCAATACAGCATCGTTGTTTTCAGAAGAACGGCCCATATCGAAATTTATCCGTCCCTAGCCTTATCTGGCACCTGAGGATTGATGAATGGCACCTTTACAACGCAATAGGGATAATTGGTATGAATGAAATCAATGACCTTTTCCCTAATTTCTACTTTAAGGTCCCAGTTTTTAGAGGCATCAATACTGCTTACCATTATTCTCAACTCTTTATAAAATTCTTTGGCATCTGTTATCTGAACATTAAAAACACGTTCATCCCAGTTAGGGTTATTA
>JACMKG010000359.1 GCA_014380255.1 Prolixibacteraceae bacterium
AATTTGTCAAAGTGTATAAACAGCCACACTCTCTTTCATTCTCTCACGTCTTAGAATAGTGCATTTTGAAGTTTTTTTAATATGTATGTGTCCTATGTGTCTATGTGTTTATTCCTGATTTCTTACATCGAACTCACGTTAACAGGATCCAGGCAAAGAATGATCAATCACCAGGAGAACTTCCAATTTATTTACACAAAAATCGTACAGTCCCCGAAATTCATAGTTGGCTTTCTTCTTCCTTTTACGCTTGATCCATTTCAATGAATCTGATCAATTATAAGCAAAAACCGACTGCTTATAAAACAAAAAGAGAGCTATTTCTAACTCTCTTTTTGTGCCCAGAACAAGACTCGAACTTGCACACCGTAACCGGCACCAGCCCCTCAAGCTGGCGTGTCTACCAATTTCACCATCTGGGCATATAAATTTTGTGAGTGCAAAACTATAAAAAATCTTAAAACCTACTTACTCCTGGATCAAATTATTTTAAAGTAATTTGATTTTTTAGTTATATCCTTTCTCTTTCCTCATAAAGCTCTCGTCAAGTTCCACTGAGTAGATGTTTTAATTGAACGTTTGGGAAGAAGAAGCAGCGGAGGCACTTTTCAGCTTCCTTTAAACATTGAAGGAGTCACTCATCTCTACCTGTCTATGGCCTCTTCCGATCGCCGGGATTATTCGAATAGCCTTTGCTTAGACATTTAGCCCTTAATCCTGCAGTCTTTGGGTCCTGCGATTTCCAATCGCGGCTACACCTTCAGGCAAGCCTTGCAGCCGGTTAAAGGGATTGATGATAAGATCATTGGTTTTCTATCAGCATAGGATAGATGGGCATTTTACAAGGGGCGATTGGAAATCGCCCGACCCAAGCTTCGCCCAGGGTTGCAGGGAACCCTATTGGATGTTATGAAAGGCCACTGATGCCACTATTTTTAAGTCATCAATTCGGATGGAAGCTTCTCCCCGGAGAGGGGAATGCATGACATATATCTTAGAATTGTAAAGATTCGGCTGCCATCCAAAGGAAACATCTTTCAAGGCCGTGAACTTCTGACAGGTTACTTTGCCGATAAAACATACGACTGCCGGTTGATGATCTCTTATAATAGAATTAATGTTGTTAGCTCCCGGTAACTCTTCTCCCTTGATAAGTAAACTGATATCACGTGTGGACCTTTCGATGATATTTACCAATCCAAGCTGATAAACGCGATTAAATTTTTCTTCCCACATGAGTTTAAGCTTTTGGTCATTCTTTAGCTCGTTCACTGTTTCGCGTATGATTCCTGATCTTGAGAGAAGATACCAAAACATCTTGTTATTGGAAAAAGGCACTCCTCGACTGAAGGAACCGTGATGAGGATTGATGCCAATAAATAATAACCTGCTATTCAGATACTGATAATGGATCATATAACCGCAACGTTTAATTCGATGCCTGTAAACTCTTCTATAACCTGCTTGAGCCGTTAATAGTTGATGAAGTTATGATGACTGTCCTGATTTGTCAGACAGCCCAGTGAAGGCATGCATTTAATTGATAGCAGCGGGTTCTTTGATCTGCTTCATAAGGTTATCATTCCATTGACCTTCCACTTTAACCTCGGCAATGGCGCCCAGGGTAAATGCTTCAATCAAATTGTGGTTCAGGTAAACATAGTTGCCCGGTTGCCTGAACTGATAAAGAGCTACTACGGCTGATCCACCCACTACAGACCAGGATTCATAGTTGGTTGCAGGCTTGTCGTTGAATGATCCGCCCAACCATACCAAATCAGCATGTCCGCCAATCAGGTGCATCCGTGTATCACGGTTTGCCTGTGAAGTGATGAACAATACCTTTTCACCCACTTTGGCCTGAAGGGCATTTTCACCCCTTAAGGCATTGGTATTTCCATTAAAGACCAGGTGAGTGGGAATGAGAGTTTTCATGGCTTCTATCATATCGCTAAAGCCGGCATTGGGAGAATCATATTCCATGAATTGTCCATTCTTGTTTTTGGGGATATAAAAGTCCTGTTCGGAGATATAAAAGGCCCTGTCATATTGAATCCTGTTGCCTTTTTCATCTTTAAGGCCATCCCGGGGCAAAACCATGATAGCTCCATTCATTCCAGAGGCCACATGCAAAGGCACCATAATTCCACCCGGTGCGCAATGGTACACAAATGCACCGGTTTTAGTAGCTTTAAAACGGAAGGTAGCTTCTTGTCCGGGGGCCACCATGCTCAGATCACCACCTCCCATAGCCCCGGTTGCTGCATGAAAATCGATGTTGTGCACCATGGTGCTGGTGGCAGGATTGACCAATGTGAGTTGCACGTAATCGTTTTGATGCACCACGATCAATGGGCCGGGAACGGTACCATTAAAGGTGAGAGCCCATGTTTTAACCCCGGGAGCTATCTCCATCAGTTTTTCTTCAATTACCAGCCTGACATCCACCACCACCGGATCGCCCGATGCCACCTGTTCATGTTCAGGTAATGCAGGGGGATTTACCAGAGTCTGGGTGATATGCTTTAAGTCGTCGGGCGAGTCAGGGCCAGTCTCTTCAAAGACAGAAACAGAACTATCTCCCGATATATTGCCCGATTTTCCATTACAGGCCCATAGGAAACTTAGGACCAATGATATGAGTAAATATTTTGTAGTTTTCATGATTCTATTGTTTTTGTTTATACCTGCATAGATACTTTATACCATTGAAAACTAAGCCCGATCAGAAGTCCTACTTTCAATATTTCCAATGTGCCAAAGAAGATGTGAAGAAGAGACTTTTCGAGTGTCTGTCCTTCGAGAATCAGTTCCACCCTGTTGTTC
>JACMKG010000360.1 GCA_014380255.1 Prolixibacteraceae bacterium
AATGGATGTAGTGGTAGTGAAACATTTCAATAGATTGTGGCTGCCTGTTTTTGCACTGGCCCTTTTCTTAAAAGCCATTCACAAGCTTCCCTTTGTTGATTGTTATAAAGCCACTGAAATTGATATTGAATGGGCTGATACCTCTCTTTTTCACTGTGATGGTGAATTAGGTCAAATCAACCTTCCTGAGAAAGTTACCATTGAACCCCAAAAGATATTCGTGCGTTGCGGTATTTAGCAAAAAATTGTGGCTGCGGATATATGGTTGAAACAATGATTAGATTCCAGTCTATGAGAATGGAATCTCATGCCCGGCATTTCATTAATCTCACTTGGTAACGTGAGATCGATGTAAGAAACCAGAAATAAACACATAGACACATAGAGCTCATAGTATAATTTCAAACTATGTAATTCAGGTTACCAGCTACCGGCATCCTATCCCGAATTCCTCGGGAGCAAAAGCAAGGCTGCTATCATCTTCCTTAGCCTATCATCGAAGCCCTTGCTGCCCCCGATTACAGGAAACCAGTTGCCGGCAGCCTCTTTCTGCCATTCAAACGATCTGTTTAAGCTATCAATTTCTTAGATCCTGTAACCTGTACTATGTATCTATGTGTTTTAAAAACAGTCGCATATGAAAGTAAAAACCTCAAAATGCACTATTCTAAGGCCTGAGGGATGGAAGGATAGAGCGACTGTTTACCCACTTTGCCAAAACAGACGGATGTTTTTCTATGTGTCCTATGTGCCTATGTGTTTATTTTTTCTAATCCATAAACATACAAGGCTCACCTTACTTCTTTTCGACCACCAGCCGGTTATCGGCCATTCGGTTGTTGAATTGCTGGATGATGGCTTTTTGAAGCAATAGTTCTTCACGAAAATCCACCGTGCCAAGCAGATTGGTCTTTAATTCAGGATCCTGCTTTCGGTTGTATATGGCCGAAAGCTTGTCATCGGTCATGTAAAAGGCATAGTCCCCGCTTAAAAACTGGTAGGAGTCCTGGATATAATTAATCACAAAGCGCTTGTTTTGCTTGTCAAACAAATTGTGCCCAAACGCCAGGTACGGATGCGGATAATTCAGATAACTTAATACGGTAGGCATAATGTCGATTTGCTCGGCAAGACCTTCATCCACCCCCTTCAGGCTGCCGTCAGGCTTGTAAAACAGGATGGGTATGGCAAAGCTATTCACCGAAGTGTAATACTCCCTGATATCCGAATCCACCGCATGATCCGCCGTAATCACAAAAAGCGTGTTTTTAAACCAGGGCATTTTACGGGCTGTATCAAAGAATTTCTGAAGTGAATGATCGGTATACCTGATACACTTGTCGAGCGGAATTCTTCCTTCGGGAAAAACCCCCTTGTATTTCTGCGGAATTTCATACGGGTGATGCGAAGAGACTGAAAAGAGGGTAGTCACAAAAGGCTCCTTCATCCCGCTCATCCCCCGGGCAAAATACTGGAAGAAAGGCTCATCCCAGACACCCCATACCCCGTCAAAATCGGCCTCGTTGCCGTATTCGTTTAATCCATAGTAATGCTGAAATCCGGCAATGCGGGTAAAGGCATCAAAGCCCATCGAACCGTTGGGAGCACCGTGATAAAAGGCCGACTGGTAACCTTCCAGGGAAAGCAAACTGGCAATGCTGTTGATCGTATTGCCCGAACGCTCCGAAATCACATAAGGCAGCACCAGGGCTGGTATGCTGGCTGTAACCGATGGAATGGCATCAATGGATTTGCGCCCGTTGGCAAAAGCATTAGGGAAAACCAGGGATTCGTGAATCAGTGAATCTAAAAAAGGCGTGTAACTCCTATCCCTCGGGTCTTCCAGCTGCGGGTTAAGCGCTCCCACAAAGGCACGGCCGAAACTTTCCAGGATGACAATAACCACATTTTCCTTTTTTAGTTCACCCACACTGTCGGGCACATGAACGGGTGAATAAACACGGTCCAGTTCTTCTTCGGACGAAAAAAAAGTCTTTTTCTCAAAGGCTTTTTTGCCCCAGGTGCGGAAAATGCAGAACGGGGTATTTTGAACCAGGGCCATCTCCTCGGGAGAATTGACATAGGCCCCGGCATTGTTCATGTTAATAGGCCGGGTGCTGTGCCTCCATCCTCCGCGCATTCCCACGATCATCAGCCCGGCCACTAATACGATTACCGGTATTCCCGAAAGGAAATAAACCACCGGGCTTTTGAATTTAAAGGCTTTTGGTTTTACAAAGGAATACAATTGTGAAAGAAGCACAAGCAACAGGATGAGCAGCAGTGGAATGTACCAGAAATCATAGAAAAAGCGTATGATCAGTCGGCTGTTTCCGGCATCATAGGCAGCCACGTCAAACGTGCTGGCGGTGGTGCGCTTCAGTATGTAGCGGTAATAAATAATGTCGATCAGGTTAAAGACAATGCCCACACCGTTAACTACCATAAAGATCCATTTCAGCAGGCTTTGGTACCATTGGCTGAACTTAAATCTCAGTGGCAGAATATACAGCAGAATATAGGCTATGTTGAGGTATAGCAGGGCGCTGGTATCAAACATCAACCCGCCTTTCAGGATGGTTAAAAAGGAAGAAAAGGTAACCAGGGGGAAAGAGGCCGTGTTAAACAAATAGAACAAAATACGGCATATGGAATAGAAAACCATCAGCACCGACAGGCGGTAAAGCAGCACCAGGTATTCGTTAACCTCATGTTGCCCGGGTTTAAACAATGGTTTAAGGTTCAGTTTCATGCATTTAATTTGGCTGCAAAATTAACAGCATAATTGGATTGGAAAAGGAATAGGCATAAAACCGCGTTTATAAAAATCCACACCTGTTCCATTGCCTTGAATATGACCTAAAGTATCCATGCACAGAAAGCATTTAATTAGTTCACTATCAAATTTATGCAACCATAAAACAGGCTTCATGTCCATTTATTTCTATAGAAGTTAAGGATAAACTTACCCCCTGTAAAGGCTCAGGCTGATTTCAATGCCTTAAAGCCCTGCTATCTTGCCTGCTATAAACAAAGAATGTATCTCGTTATTGACTTTAGCCCTTATGGATACAATGCCTGTTGACAGCTTATCAATACTGGCTCAATACATGGTCAATACTCCCTCAATGGAAAATAGGGGTTAAATAGGTAGATAATGGGTACCTTACGGGTTCATG
>JACMKG010000005.1 GCA_014380255.1 Prolixibacteraceae bacterium
TTATTGAATAACCGTACATCCAAACCAGCTTCCATTGAGTTTTTAAGTTCAGGTTTAATGCTGGGGTCAACCAAGGTTGTAGACTTTGAATTATAATAGATAAAATTACCATCAGCCATTTCATCCGGAAGGTTATTGTTGTCCGGGTCGCCCATGGTATAGCCGTTGTTGATAAAATAAGGATTGGTGTCGTTACCTACCTGGGCCCATGATAAACGTGTTTTAGCCAGGTTAACCCAAGATGGTAAATTAAATGTTTCACTGAAGATCCATGAAGTACTCACAGAAGGATAGAAATAGGAGTAGTTACCTGTTCCATTGGTATACACAAGAGCTGATGACCAGTCGTTACGGCCGGTAACATCTACGAATAATTGATTTTTCCATCCAATATTCATAAGGGCATACACCGAATTAATCTGCTTGGTACCGCTTACTCCACCTTCTGATTTCAAGGTCTTTTTAGAGTTATTCAGGAAGAATCTTCCAGGAACAATTAATCCGCCGTCAGTCCAAACACGGGTGTTTTCTTTTCGTTGATCCCAAAGTTCACCACCTACAATCAGGCTGGAAGTAAAATCACCAAAATTCTTTTTCAGGTTTGCAGTTAATTTGGCTGTGCGGCTAACATCCAGGGAATGTCCCAGGGAATAATAACCACCTTCATTGGCATAACCACTTCCGAGTTCTTTTACTTCAGAAGAGATTGTATAATAATTCATATTTCCTTCAGCAGTTACCGAAACCCAGGGGGCCAGATCCGCAGTTAACCGGACAACAGGTCTGGTAACCTGTTCTTCTCTTGTATTTTGATTCATGTTATACCCAAACCAAAGTCCATTGTTGGGTACATTGGCATATTTATCGCCATAGCTTGAAGAAGGGACTCCACCATGTGTAGCCTGGTAAATTTCACGTTTGTTCCATTTCTCAGTTTCATACCAGTTTTCAAGATTTCCATCAAGGAACGATGAAGAAAGGTCATTGCCCGGGTTCTTGGGTTGAGAGATCGTGTGAGAGATTGAGGCATCAGCCTTCAACCATTTTGCCAGCTTATAAGAACCTGAAAATAACAAGGAGTTTCTTGTAAATTCGTTCGAGGGAGATGTTCCTTTGCGCATGTTGTAGGAGTCAGAAAGGAAAAAGGTTCCTTTGTCGTTTCCTCCGCTCAATGCAATGGATGTGTTGGTGTTGTAACCCGTGTCATAAGCATCACGCATGTTGTTTCTGGCAGGAAGGTATTTGGTGATGGTACCATCAAAATTTTCGATTTCCCTTCCATCAAACTTAGGTCCATAAGCCATTCCACTCCAGGGGTGACCGATTTTAGTCATCATCCCTTTGTCATTTTTATAGTACTGAGTCATTGGTGCAAATTTATAATACTGGCCATTTGCATCCTTGTCTCCAAAATCAACATAACCGGCGAGGGCTCCCGGACCATACTCATACTGAATGTCAGGTTGAGCATACACATCATCTATCCCTACGCTTTGAGTAATCTGAACGCCAATACCTTTTGAACCGGCACCATCTTTTGTCTTAATTACGATGGCTCCATTCATACCCCTTGAACCATATAAAGCCGTTGAGGCGGCACCTTTCAATACAGAAACTGATTCGAAATCATCTGGATTAAGGTTCTTTAATTGGTTACCAAAGTCATTTGCATTGCCATCCCAGTCAGCACTTGCATTGGAAATAGTATTTTCAATAATAACTCCATCAACCACGAAAATGGGCTGGTTGCTATTTGAATTCAATACAGAAATACCGCGGATCTGGACTTTTGAGTTTCCGAACAATCCCCCGTCAGAAGCACCAATGCTCAAACCGGTTGACTTTCCCTGAAGCGCCTGTATCGGGTTTGTAGTGTTGGCCGTGGCCAATTCTGCTCCCTTTACTTCAGTTACACCGTATCCCAGCTTTTTGGCCTCACGCTTGATTCCCAAGGCTGTAACAACCACTTCGTCCAGACCGATATCTTGAGATTTTAATTTCACGTTGATGACCGCCCGGTTGTTTACAGATTCCTGAGCGCTGGTCATTCCAATGAAAGAAAATACAAGTGTGCTCTGACCGGAAGACACTTTAATGGAGAATTTACCATCGGAATCACTCAGGACACCGTTCCCCGTTCCTTTTTCTGACACACTAACGCCTGGCAACCCAAGTCCGTCAGATTCCGCAACCACGGTTCCGGATACCAAATGCTGTGCCATCGCACTCCCTAACAGGGCCATGCACATTACAATCAATAATAAAACCTTTCGCATAAGTTTTAATTTAAATTTAGTTAAGACAAAAATGTAACTACTATATACAGATTATTATATAGGCAGGTATTAAAATTTCATTTCTGAAAAGACTTTCTGAAATACAATTTCTGAGGTTCCCAGTAAAGCCGACTGATCGCCCAGATCAGAAACAACAACAGCTGTATCTTTCGATATTTTTTCCAGACACAGGCGGTTTAAGGATTGTTGAATGGGGGATAAAACATATTGCCTGGCTTTAGATACCGGGCCGCTTAAAACAATGGCTTCAGGGTTGATTAATTGAATGATGTAAGAAAGGCCTTTACCCATGGACTTTCCTATTTCATTGAGTATGGAAATACAAAACTCATCGCCTTGCTTGGCAAAATCAATAACATCTTCCGGAGTGATTTTCTGCGGCTGGTCTCTGAATTGATTCAGCAGGGCAGAAATTTCATTGTCTTTAAATCCTTGTCTGACCCTATTCATAATGGTATTGGAAGAGGCAAGGGTTTCCAGGCACCCGCGTTTGCCACAAATGCATAAATCTCCGTTTTCTACCATCGGAATGTGCGACAATTCACCTGCAAAGCCTTTGTTTCCGCTGTATAACTGGCCGTTTACAAAAATTCCAAGGCCAAGACCCCAGCTCCAGTGAACATAGATGACATCTTTGTAGCCTTTGGCTGATCCAAAGTGAAACTCCCCATAAGCGTGCATCCTGGCATCATTGTCAACATACAACAGCTTATTAAACCGTTGTTTCAGATCATTGCTTATGTTCTGACGTTTTTTATCCTTAATCGTATAATTGATCCCAGTTTTTGAATCAATCAATCCAGGCATATCGACTCCCAATCCATAGACTTTTTCATCGGGTATTTGATTTTCCTTCATCAGCTTCTGGGCGGTAGCGAATAATTTATCCACCAGGTCCGGATCGTCAATATGAGTGTCAATTTGTTCGACAGGGGTTACAAATTTATTGTAGCAGTCACAAATAACCATACTGGCATTGTAACGGGCAAAATCGCAGGAGATGACATAAAAACGATCCTCGGGTAAAGCAAACAAATTGGGTTTACGGCCTCCGCTCGATTCCCCAATTCCGATGTTTTTGATATACCCCTGTACCATCAAATCGTTTAGTAATAAAATGCAAGTGGGTAAACTTATTTTAAGCCATTTACTTAGTTCAGGAGCAGATGAGTTTCCGTGTGCATGAAGCAAACTGAGGATTCTTTTTTTCTGTCTGATTTTATTCAATTCAGCAGAAGAAAAGTTTTGTAACAAAGGTTCATTAATGGCTTGCATATCTTCTATCCTTTCTTTAAACAACAAAGTAAACGAACTCAATAACTCAGGCAAAGATATTTAAAAATTTTAATAAGTTCTTTTGCCCTCTTATTATTTAAAATGCTTTAAAACATATCCTTCAGATCAATTAGGTATCCCGACAGATATTTATGATCTGCCGAAGGTTGTTATACATAGGATACTGCTGCTTTAATTTCAATACCTGTAACGTAAAACGGGATTATTTTAAATTCATCCTGGTCTAACCAACTTTTGACCGGATGCTTGTATTGAATGGTTTTTCAGATATCAACCAACATCCGGACATAGACACTAACTCTATATTAACTCTATGTCAAGCCTATACAGGGTTAACTTACGTTTTCAAAACCATAGGCCTGACATAGGCCTAACATAGGGTTAATATAGAGTTAGTGTCTATGTCCGTTTTATTTACACTGGAAAAGGGGTTACTTTCCGGATAACTGGATGAAAGGACGGGATCAGGCGAAGGTGTGAATCCTCATAGCCGGTGGAGGCTTGTTACCTTTTTTTGCACCTGATCGGGAAAATGCTTCCAGCATCAAAATCGGCATGAATGTCGATAAATAATGCCCACCGGTCTATTGCATTTTAGATAGAATAGAAGCTACCGTAGCTTTGGTAGAAAATAGCAACAAGCAATAGACTAATGAAAACAACTAAAAGATGTTTACTAATGATTGTATTCCTGACAATCTTTTCGGGAATAGGCGTAAAGGCCCAGAGTAAGAACTGGACGTTGGAAGAGTGCATTAATTATGCCCTGGCCCAGAATATTCAGGTAAAGAAAGCTGATTTGTCCAACATTCGAAATGAGGTCTATTCCAGGCAGGCACAAGCCAGTCGTTTACCTTCACTGAATGCTTCTGTTCGGGAAAACTTTAACTGGTACAAAGGATTCGATTCCAGTACCGGGGTGTATGGAAGCAGCAGCGGTTCAAACAGCACGAATTATTCCGTTAATTCAAGTGTTTCGCTGTTCAATGGGCAGAAGCTCACCAACCGGATCAGGCAGGCGGAAATCGATTTAATGAGTGGAAGCTATTATTCTGAGTCGGTAAAAGAATCGGTAGGTTTAAATATCATGAATGCTTTTCTGCAGGTCCTTTTTGCCCAGGAAAATGTTCTCAATGCTGAAAAGCAAATTGAGGCTACTACCGAACAGCTTGCACTGGCTAAAGAGCGGCTTGATCTGAGTGTTATTTCAATGTCCGACTATCTGCAAATCAAATCAGAACTGGCAAACGAGAAATCCACTTTAGCCAATGCTCAAAGCCAGTATGTAATGTATAAAGTTAGCCTGATGCAGCTGATGGAACTTGCTGTAGATAATGAGTTCAATATCAGTTCTCCCAATCTTGACAGCCTATTGATTCAGGGTGTTGATCCTGATGCCCAGGAGATTTACAATTTGGCACTGGGCATGAAGCCTCAGATTAAAAATGCAGAATTGAACAAGGCAAGTGCTATGATGGATGTGAAAATTGCCCGGGCAGATGCGCTTCCCTCTCTTGCTTTGGATGCAGGTTTATCCAGCGGTTATTCAAGTCTGATTAAAACAGATAGTTATACCGATCAACTGAGAAACAAGGTAAATCCTTCCGTAGGTCTATCACTGGCTATTCCTATTTTCCAAAAGAAACAAGTAAGAACCAATATTGCAGTGGCCAAGATTGCAATTTCGGATGCCGAACTTGATGAGATTAATACCAAAAATCAGTTGCGCAAGGAAATTGAGCAGGCTTGTGTGAATGTGATTTCTGCCCAATCGGAATTTGATGCTAACCTTGAACAGGCACAGGCTCGCGCCGAATCCTACGAAGTATCTACCGAAAAATTCAAACTCGGGCTAATTAATTCGGTGGATTATCTATTTGAGAAAACCAGCCTTATCACTTCTGACAGCAATTTACTTCATGCCAAATATAACTTGATATTCAGCTATAAGGTGCTTGATTTTTATAAAGGAATATCCCTAACACTTTAATACTTAAGAAACATCATAAATAAATACAAATGAAAAAGAAGATTATATACATCGCATCCGCATTAGCTGTATTGGCTATCGCGTTCTTTGTCTTAAGATCATTCAGAAGCACCAGCCAGACATTTGCTTTTGAAACTGCACGTATTGGTAAAGGGGCCATCAGTAATACAGTTACTGCCACCGGAACCCTTGAAGCGATTACAACGGTGGAATTGGGTACGCAGGTATCGGGAGTTATTGATAGAATCTTTGTGGATTTTAATTCAGAGGTAAAAAAAGGTCAGCTATTGGCTAAGATCGATGAAACACCCCTTCTGGCCCAGCTGGAGCAAAGCAAGGCAACAGTCGACCAGGCGGAAGCTGAAGTTAAGTACCAGCAAGCTAACTTTGACCGCTATAAAGTTCTTTCAGAGAAAAAACTGATTGCACAGTCTGATTTCGATCTGGTAGTTTATAATCTCAACAAGGCTATGGCCAGTCGTAATAACGCGAAGTCGGTTTACGATAAGAACAGGATCAACCTTTCCTATGCTTCTATTTATTCACCTATCGATGGAGTTATTTTGGATAGGGCTGTTGATGAAGGACAGACAGTTGCAGCCAGCTTCAACACCCCAACTCTGTTTACCATTGCCAATGATTTAACCCAAATGCGTGTGGAGGCCAAGGTGGATGAAGCCGACATAGGCCAGATTATTTTAAATCAAAGGGTTGAATTTACCGTTGATGCCTATCCTGATTTGAAGTTTACTGGTTCTGTTACGGAAATCAGGATGCAGCCCGTGGTAACTTCCAATGTGGTAACTTACACGGTAATTATTCAGGCTCCCAACCCGGATAAAAAGCTGATGCCTGGAATGACTGCCAGCACAACCATCTTCGTGAATGAAAAGAATGATATCCTGGTTATTCCGGGCAAGGCGGTTCGTTTCTCTCCTGATCAGCAAACATATTCTTCCTATTTGAAATCACTTCCCATTGAATCGGCTCAAAAGATGGATAAAGAGCTTGTGCAAAGCAAACCTGCTGACGGAACTGCTTTTATCTGGACAAAGGAGGGGAATATCATTAAAAGATATGAAGTTAAGACCGGAGAAAATGATGGAATCAACTATGAATTGGCTTCCGGCCTTAAACAAGGAGATGAAATTATCCTTTCAATGTCTGCTGAAAAAGCCGAAAAGGAGGAATCAAAGACAGCGAAAAGTCCGTTTATGCCTTCACGTCCCGGGCAAAAAAAATAAATATGAAACCATGAACAATACAATTATACAAGTCATTAACCTGAAAAAGGAATTTCATGTGGGTGATGTAACGGTCCGTGCCTTGAAAGGTATAAACCTTGAGATTCAAAAAGGAGAGTTTGTTGCCATCATGGGAACTAGCGGTTCTGGGAAATCCACCATGCTCAACATCCTTGGGTGCCTGGATAAACCAACTGCCGGTGAATATAAGCTGGATGGAATCAGCGTTTCTGAGTTAAACAAAAATGCGTTGGCTGAATTGAGAAACGAAAAGCTTGGTTTTGTATTTCAGTCCTACAATTTATTACCTCGGACTTCTGCTCTGGAGAATGTGGAACTCCCGCTTTTTTACAACAATCGTATTAAATCGAAAGAGAGAAAGGAACGGGCTATTGAAGCACTGGAATCCGTGGGCCTGGCAGACCGGATGCATCATATGCCCAACCAGTTATCCGGTGGCCAGCAGCAGCGTGTGGCTATCGCACGTTCATTGGTTAACGATCCGGTTGTTATCCTGGCAGATGAAGCCACGGGAAACCTGGATACACGCACCTCCTATGAAATTATGGAACTCTTTCAACGCCTGAATGCTGATAAAGGCAAAACCATCGTGTTTGTAACTCATGAACCGGATATTGCCCGCCTTACATCCCGCAATATCGTTTACCGTGACGGATGGGTGACCAAAGAACAAGCGGTAACCGATCGTTTGCTGGCATCCGAAATGCTCAAATCACTGCCAATAGGTGACCATGAAATTTAAAACAGAGAATCAATGAATTATTCAAATCTGATAAAAATTGCAAAGAATGCGCTGATGCGGAATAAATTCAGGGCATTTCTCACCATGCTGGGTATCATCATTGGCGTTGCCTCGGTAATTGCCATGTTAGCCATCGGGCAAGGATCTAAAAAGAGTATTCAGGACCAAATGTCGAGCATGGGATCCAACCTGGTTTTCATTATGCCCGGCTCTCAGCAAAGGGGTGGGGTGATGGTGGGGGGATCTTCCAATCAGACCCTTCGCATGGAAGATGTGGAAGCCATTAGTGAGCAATGCTCCGCTATTTCTGCCATCTCTCCTGAACTGCGCACCAGCGGGCAGGTCGTTTTTGGAAACCTTAACTGGCCCACAACCATCTATGGCTCGAATGCAGCTTACCTGGACATTAAGAA
>JACMKG010000361.1 GCA_014380255.1 Prolixibacteraceae bacterium
CATTGTAACCGTTACCACCGTTGGGTTTGGGGATATTGTACCTCAAACAACGTTGGGTAAATTGCTCTCTTCAATAGCAATGATCATCGGGTACTCCATCATTGCCGTCCCTACAGGAATCATCACTGTTGAATTATCAAAGACCAGAACAACCCTTAAAAGATGCCAAAACTGTAGCAACGACAATCCCGAAGGCTCTCAGTATTGTAATCAGTGCGGGGAGAAGCTGGGAGGATAATGCATCTTTTAATACAGCGGTTTATGGTATGTAATTTCCAAATTCTCTTAAATTGAAGGCTGTTTATCTGCCTTTACGTGAAAAATCGGCAGATTGGACACTGAAATTCTGACCACTGATCACTTTTTCATACATTTGCCTTTGCCTTCCCAATTCCAAGCCTCTCTTTTTGATCTGGCAATGAAATGACATAACCCAAAGGTCTATGTTAACTCTATGTCAGGGCTATACGGGGGCTAACTTTAATTATCAAAATTATAGACCCAACATAGGCCTAATATAGAGTTAACATAGAGTTTGTAACTATGGCATTTTATCATTTAAATGGAATCAGGTGAAAGGACTTTGAATGATTCATCATTATTATCCACCGTGCTATATACCTGATCCCATACCGTCCAGGCCCCTTGCCCCCTGCTCCATGCCAGCTATTATTAGCCTTCCAAACATTTCCGGTTGCATTGAAAATACAGCATTGAAAAGGATGTAAAGAATAAAAATTAACTTCGGTATAAAAAATATCCATACGTCTGACTTTACCAAAGCTGTTTATAAAATAACTATCCACATTATAAGATCATAATTTTATAAAGATTCATAATTTGTTTACTTCGTTTGTTTTTAAAATGGCATTTGTGTAGGTTTGGGAGACGAAAATCTACCTAAACCTATGACACCTATTCTGACCGCTAATCGTTATTGTACTTATCTTGACTTCAGGGTACATAAAACAAAAGCCCGATCTTGTTACTGTTTATTCTCCTTTTTCCGTATTCCCATCCTATAAAACAGAGATCTTTTCTCATTAAAAACACTTTTTATCGTCCAGGATGGTTCATTAACTCTGAAAAGATCTAAATAAATATGGTTTACAAATTGCTGTTCTGCTGTTTTATTATGCTTATTGTTTGTAATCAAACGCTTTATTCCCAAGCTTTTGATGCCGAAGTTGTTGAATATACCACGTTGTGCAGTATCGATAAGGATAAACTCACACAAATCGATACCGTTACCATTCAGGTAAATAACCGGGCGGGGGATAAATTTACCGACATTGCCATTCCTTATTCCAAAACAGATAAACTTTCCAACGTAGCTGCCTGGATTGAAGATATGAATGGAAACATAATCAGAAGCCTAAAGAAAAGCGATATGACAGATAAAAGCGCCATATCAGACATCTCTCTATACGAAGATAACTTTAATAAGTGTTTTCAGTTAAAGCATAACACGTATCCTTACCGAATAACGTTCACCTATCAGACCAATCCCAAAAACTACATGATGATTTGCTGGTGGACCCCGATATATAGTCATGCCATACCGACCAAAATGGCAAAACTTACCGTCATGCTTCCAAAAGGTTTTGGCTATTCGAAACATGTAAATAACATTTCCGATTATACCTGTGATTCATCGGCAACGAACCTGTGCATGGTATGGAAATCATCTTATCAAAAACTCATTGAACCGGAAATATATTCACAACCTAAAAACTTCATGCCCTATGTGCTATTAATGCCCCTTCAATTCAATTATGGAATACCGGGTTGTTCTAAAGATTGGATAAGTTACGGAAACTGGCAGTATACGCTCATGCAGGGTTTGGATATTTTACCGGAAAATGAAAAAGAAACCGCCTTATCACTGACCAAAGGAATTACGGACAAAAAGGAAATTGTAAGGATACTTTACCATTATTTGCAGGACAATTGCCGGTATATCAATGTCTCCATTGGGGTGGGCGGGTTAAAACCCTATCCAGCCACCTATGTGGCCATGAACAAATACGGTGACTGCAAAGCCTTGACCAATTACATGAAAGCGTTGCTGGCATGTGTGAACATTGAATCCTTTTATACAAAAGTGAATTCATCAAAACAGCCTGAACAGATCATAAAAGCGGTGCCGGGACCGCAATTCAATCATATCATATTAACAGTTCCGTTGGATAAGGATACTATTTGGCTTGAGAATACCACAAATACAAATCCATTTGGATACATGGGAACTTACACCCAGAATCGGGAAGCGTTACTGGTTTCAAAAGATAACAGTAAACTGATCCGTATCCCGGCCATAAAACCAAAGAATAACCACGACACCTATAATCTTGAAATAGATTTGAATGATCAGGAAAATTCAAAGGTTACCGTTCATGCTGTTTTTAAAGGAACCAACTTTGAGGTGCTCAATCAGATCAACGATGATTTTAATGAAGAGGAAAAAGATCAAATCTTCAGGAACTACCTCCCTTTTAGCAATTATGAAGTCTCGGAATATAAACTCATCAGGCAAAACAGGGATAGCGCGAAAATTGAGCTTGTAGCACAGCTAAGCTTTGGTCAAGTTCTTAAATCATTGGGGAAGGAATCTTATTTTAATGTACTTCCATGTACTTTACCCGCGTTTACGATCCCTGAAAAGAGAAATCTTCCGGTGGAACTACCCTACCCCATTTTAAGGTCAGATACTTTAATTTACAACCTACCTGCCGGATATGGATTGAAAAGTGAAGTGGATACCCTATCCATTCAAACAAAATTTGGCCATTACAGCCGACAGCTAAACACGGTGAATGGCAAAATACAGATAGTAAAACAGGTGGAACTATACCCTGGAACCTATTCAAAAGAACAGTACCCTGAATTTTATTCATTTATTAAAGATATTATTAAAAAGGAACAACTAACCCTTGTTTTAAAACCAAACTAAAGACCATGAATATAAAGAATTACCTGACTATGCTTCTTTACATTTTATTCACCACTTCATTTGCAGGGGCACAAAGTTACATACATGAATTTGGCAAATATAGCAGTGAAGAATTTCAGCTGAAAGCCTATGACAAAGATCCAACTGCCGAAGCCGTAGTAATATATGATATCGGGGAATCATACTTTTCACAGAATGATCAGGGTTTTGAAGTTGTGTTTGAGCGCAGAATGAAAATTAAAGTATTCACAAAAGCCGGAATAAAATGTGCGCAGATATCCATTCCTTTTTATATTGAAGATAATAATGCCGAAAAAATTGAAGAATTAAAAGGTAATACTTATAATTTTGAAAATGGGAAAATCCGCATAACTCCACTGGATCTTAAAAACACGTATAGCGAGAAATACAGTCAGAACTGGTCTGATAAAAAGTTTGCAATGCCTGATGTGAAGGAAGGGTCTATTTTTGAAGTGTATTACAAAATAAGGAGCCCTTATCTTTTCAATCTTCGTAGCTGGGCTTTTCAACGTGAAATACCAATCATCCATAGTGAATATACCACAAAGATGATTCCATTTTACGAGTACATCTATTCCCTTCAAGGTACGGATAGATTTGATAGTTACAAAAGCAATGAAGTCTCCAGTATTTCCAGTCCATGGCAATCCATACAGTACAAAGATCTGGCTCATAACTTCATAATGAAAAACATACCTGCATTTAAAGACGAGTCCTATATAACTTCTCCCAATGATTATCTGACCAAGATTAATTTTCAATTGGCAGCTATCCATTATCCGAGCGGACAGGTACGCAAAATATTGACAACATGGGAAGAATTATCCAAAGAAATGGCCGATAATACTGAATTCGGTAAATACATGAATAACAGCAAGAAAAAGGCAGAAGATTTAATTGAGACCATGCAACTGTCGGATAAAACTGCCTTGGAAAAAGCAAAAGAAATAGAGCGCTATGTAAAAACGAATTTCAATTGGAAACAACAAAGCGATAAGTATACCACTCAGAGCGTTAAAGATTTTTTAACAAGTAAAACAGGAAATTGTGCAGACATTAATTTGTTCCTTGCCGGCATGTTGACGGCTGGCGGTATAGAAGCCTATCCTGTATTAATCAGTACGAGGGATCATGGAAAAATCACCATGAATTATCCCTTTTTTCATTTATTTAATTACGTGATTGTACTGGCAAAAATTGACAACGTATCTTTTCTTTTAGATGCAACCGAGCCGGTTAGTAACTTTAATGAAATTCCTTCCAGATGCATCAATGAAAAAGGCCTCATTATTCAAAAAGACAAAGTAGAATGGGTTAATCTCAAAAGCAATTCTGTCTCTACGGAAAATTACAACTTCAATTTAACCCTAACTCCAGAAAATGATAGCATTCAACAAGAATGTTTCATTACAACCACAGGATATGATGCTATAGATTACAGGAAGAAGTTTTCCAATTCATACAAAACCCTGAAATCAGAGTTATTGGGTAATAATGCTTTGCCTGAGGATACGATCTCAGCCATCAACTTAAGTGAAATTGAAAATCCTTTTAGAGTTAAATTCACAAAAAAAGCTTCAATCGAATCCATTGAAGATAAAATCTTAATTACACCTTTTTGCCACTATGCGTTATCCGATAACCCATTGAAACAACCTACAAGAAATTATCCTGTAGATGTTATTTATAAAAAATCCCATAATTTCCAATCTACGGTTACAATACCCAAAGGATACAAACTACTTTCAAAACCCATTGGAGTAACTATTAATAATCCATTGATGAAAATTACGTATAATGTAGACACTCAAATAAATGGACTGGTAAACATTATGGCCAAATATGAATTCAATAAGGATGTGTACGGGGTTGCTGATTATGTGGAATTAAAGAAATGTTTTAACGTGATTGTTGATAAATTTAATGAAAAGCTTATTTTTATAAAAGAGATTTAAAACTCTATACTAGAGGGATATATGCTCCTTTATTAAATGAGCAGAATATAGAAACATCCTCCCCAAAGGGCCAGACAATCACAATTATGCCAGTCAACATCCTTGGTAAAAGAATATTGACTGGCATGATTTTTTCATGATAATCAAAAGATTAACCTTTCTATGCTTCCGAATACCATTTGATCTGCTGAGAGGCACGCATGATGATGGCCAGGATGATAAACAGTCCGATACTTCCTACCAAAAGGGCATAATCCTGCAGCTGAAGGATGGTAAACAGGAAAGTATACAATCCCACCTGCAACAGAGTAACCCAGGCTACCGATCGTGTATTTTTTAAGATGGAGTATGAATACCATGAAATCAACGACGTAACTGCTGTGGCTGAAATCAGGAAAGCTGCATTAAATCCCGTTTGCTCGCTGATAGAAGTTAGCAGGGCGTAAAATATTAAAAGGGCAAAGGCCACCAGTGTATATTGAAAAGGATGAATGCGTGTTTTGCTTTTCATCTCAATAAAAATGAAGATGATAAAGTTAAGTGCAATAAACAAAATGGCATATTTAACCGAGCGCATGGCCTTTTGATAGTGGTCAATGGGGATTAACAACTCCACGCCCAGGGAAGTCTCATGGGTATTGTATTTACGGTCAACCCATTGCTGTGGATAATTTCGGTTAAGGTGGGTCACCAGCCATTGTGCCGAAAAGCCATCCTTGGTTATTTCACGCTTCTCGGGTAAAAATCCCCCGGTAAAGCTTGGCTGGGCCCAGTTTGACTTAATCGATACTTCAGAGGTCTTGCCCAATGGCTCCACCGACAAATCGGCTGATCCGTTTAGTACCAGATCAATTTCAAAGTCCATAGGCTTTGTCAAATCAGCCGAATCGGCTTTTATGGTAATGCCCGACTGAAATATATCCGTATCAGCCACCCCGGGTTCGACTTTATAATTCTGGTTATTGATCTTAAGTTCAGGTAAATTCTTGATTCCCCGCATATCCGAAACCCCGATGGTGAAATAGGCAGCTTCCCAGTTATACACTGCGCCCGGCACGTCAAACTGTGAAACATCGGGCTGAACAAACGAGCCTTTTATTTTAAGCTTGCTTTCATAAACAACCACTTTATAGATGCCACGATACCTTATTTCAGGCTTGAGGTAGCCATCTGTATTCAATGTCTCAGGTAAAAAGTGGGCAATTCCATGCCGTTCGATGGTTCCCTGGCTGTTTTCTTTTTGTTCCTGATAGGTAAAAGGCACATTCAGCACAGGGCCTGCAACAACCTGTTTGCCACCCCATTGGGAATAAAGTTCAGTTTTTACCTGCTCACTAAGACCAATACGTTCTGAAATGATTTCCTGGATTAAAAAGGATGGAATCAGTAACAGAATGGCCAGCCCGGAGATGATAATCATCTTTACACTGTAGCTGTTCATAAATGTTTGAATGTTTTTTGTTTCCATGATAATAGATATTAGATAATAGACTATAGATGTTAGACATTAGATATCAGACCATAAAAGTACTTTGTATTTCAAAGTGAATATATAAAAAAATATTATTGCTTGTTAATCAGTTCTTCCAGTGCATTTAAATGCTGTTTGAATAAATCCTTTCCCAGTTTGGTTGCCTGGTAGGTGGTACTTGGTTTACGGCCAACAAATTGCTTTGAGACAACAATAATCTCTTGTTGCTCAAGGGCTTTTAAATGGCTGGCAAGATTTCCGTCGGTTAATTCCAATAGCTCTTTGAGCGTATTGAAGTCAACAGTCTCGTTCACCATCAGTGCCGACATAATTCCAAGCCTTATGCGGCTCTCAAATACTTTTTGAAGGTTTCCAATAGGGTTCTTCATCTTTCATATTTAAAATACATCATGATGCCGTAAACGATATGCATGACACCAAAGCCTATGGCCCAGAATAACAATCCCAAATTCACAAATACAGCAGCCAAAATACCCAGAGCTATTTCAGTAATGCCCAGGTAATGAATCTCCCCAAGGGTAAACTTACCTGCATTGACCAGGGCTAATCCATAGAATATGAGCATTGCCGGCACTACCAGTTCTATATCGTTTCGATAAACGAGGATCAGGGTAAACAATCCTCCGGTAATGAATGGAATAAGAAAGTGGTTAACCATTCTTTTGGTCAGGCTGTTCCAAAAAGGCTGATTGGCCTTACGGGCTTTTTTAACCGAAAAGTAAACAGCTCCTACCACAGCCAC
>JACMKG010000362.1 GCA_014380255.1 Prolixibacteraceae bacterium
ATTTTCCCATTGAACCGTTATTTCTTTACCTTGAATCCCCTTTGGAGGTGTCTCGTAATCTTAAAAAGTGCAAATCGCTCTCCTCGGAATAAGGGATTACCAACCTATGATCATCCTTCCGGCATTCCCTGAACTTTGCCATCATCTGTAACTCATTAGTAACCCATCTGTAACCTTTCTGTAACCTCAGATACAGAAAGGTTACTCTTGAGTTACCAATGGGTATCAAAAGCAGGCAAAGTTCAGGGAAGGTTCAGTCAATCGCAGGCCTTAGGAGATCAAGTCATAAAAGCCGGTGGATAGATTTATGCATGCGTTTGTAACGCCTACCTCTAACTATCGATTAATCTGCTATCTATCAAACACAAGGTTAACACCATACTGTCGGTGCCATGCACCTTTAAAAAGTCTTCATGCCTGCCTTGTGCTACCATACTTTCAGTGCTCACGCACCTGGATAGCCGCGTTAGCGGTCACAGTATGGTAGAATGGCCTACCATGCACCATAAGCCGCTTTAGCGGTGACACATCTATGGTATAGTGCTCGTTGGTTATTTACAATGAGGTTTTGGCTCCGGAGTAGTTGAAGCAATCACTATTGATCACTATCCACCGTCTTTTTGGATTGATCCAGCAAATGGTGTGCAAACAAAAAAGGGTTACAGAATTTTACTTCTGTAACCCTTTCATTTTAATGTAGCGAGAGGCGGGCATGATCCGCCGACCTCGCGATTATGAATCGCGCGCTCTAACCAGCTGAGCTACCTCGCCATTAAGTTTAAAACAATCTTGCGAATTACCTCGCCATTGTTTGTTTTGAACTAGTGCAAAAAGAAAAGTTTATTCCTTTTTTGCGGTTGCAAATATAGCACTTTATTTTTCCGTCCTACAAGCAAATCACTAAATTATTTCAATTTTTTATCACAGATTTTTTTCCATTCTTTGGTATTTAGGTTTTATTCTCTATATTGCACGAAATCAAAATTATCCATGGCTGAAAAATCAAAACTACAATTAGAATATATTATCAATTGTTCTCCAAAAGTGCTTTATAACAGGTTAAGTACCGCCTCCGGTCTTTCTGAATGGTTTGCAGATGATGTTCGCGTCAAGGGAAATCTTTTCACTTTTGTCTGGGAAAATACCGATATGATTGCAGAAAAGAAAAATCATAAGGAGAATAAAATGGTGAGATATGAATGGACGGACAACGATGATAAAGACGAAAACTACTTCGAATTTATTATTGCTCAGGATGACCTTACCAATGATGTTTCACTCTTGGTAACTGATTTTGCTGATGAAGATGAAAAGCAATCAACCACCGACTTGTGGAATACACAGATTACCAGGCTTAAACATTTGCTAGGCTCATAAACCTTCACAAAACGAATGGTCCCCTGGTGTTGTTATGGCAAGAAGCAGGGCTACTACCAGATGTGGATGATATCTTATACATGAAAAGGACAAAAGGACAAAATGACAACGTGTCCTTTTGTCCTTTTGTCCTTTTGTCCTTTTCATGCTATTGCATATTGAAATAAAGGTGTTATAAAAGCCTTATAGGCAATATTATAATGATTTGCACCCAAGTGTTCAGAGATAGTGAATAGAATTGAACACAAACCATAGGCAACAACCTCCCGTATATATAAAGCCTCTCCATTTACATCATTCATTTTAATAATAAATTCCTAGATATTGATTTATGACATGAAAATAGTTGATTTTTTAGACTAAAAGTTTCGTATATTTATAAATCCAGAAGAAGAAGCTGTTGATTATAAGTCGCATGGTGCTTCATGGCTCTTATGTTTTGTGATGGCAACGCAGAAATTTTGTAGAGCATAAAGGTGTGGATTTAATATGGAGAATTAGAATTAATGCTGCTGAAAATACAAACCTATGGATACCAAGCGAGGTTCAGAAATGAAAATTATACAAGTTTTAACTTGCTGAAAATTTCTGTACAATAGGTTATTTCGACGGTGAAGTCAAGATATTAACATTTGGGGAACGTTTAAAACAAAAAACTATGGAGAAAAACAATTTGTAAAATTAGAGGGGAAGATCTTTGCAGTTTCAACTTCGGAGTATAAACCGGTTCGCTTTTTTACCAAAGAAAACCTGGATAAATAGTAATTAACAAATATCAATTTAAAGCTATGGAAAAAATGTTCCTTTCAATGCGGAGAGGCCAGAAAAATGCCCATCTCCGAAAAATTTTGATGGCTATGAAGTTAACGTTTGTCCTGTTCTTTATTGCCATCAGTCAATTAATGGCAAGTGCGGCTTCCTCCGAAGGTCCGCGAATATCTTTAACCACCGAAACTGATCAAACCAGTTTGGGTACTATGAATGCACAGCCCGATAGGACCTTAACCGGAAAAGTAACCGATTCTTCCGGGGCTCCGCTACCGGGAGTTTCTGTCGTGGTAAAAGGTACGACCAATGGAGTGGTAACCGACACCGATGGTAATTTTACCATTTCCAATCTTCCTCAAAATGCAACCTTACAATTCTCATTTGTTGGAATGACAATGCAAGAGATGGCGGTTGGAAATCAAACATCTTTAAATATCATTTTACAAGAAGATAGTATTGACATTGATGAGGTTGTGGCTGTAGGATACGGTGTTCAGCGCAGATCAGATGTGGCTGGTTCTGTTGGTATTGCTACCGCTGAAGATATTTTAAGGACTTCTTCCTTCAATGCGCTTCAAGGCTTAAAAGGAAAAGTCTCGGGTGTTAATATCTTTACCAACTCAGGAAATCCTACCGGAAATACACGCGTGGTAATCCGTGGGATCAACTCGATTAATACTTCCTCGAATCCATTGTATGTGGTCGACGGGGTTCAGATGTCCGATTTTCAATTCACCAATCCAAATGATATAGAACGCATTGAAGTGTTGAAAGATGCTTCGGCAGCCGCTATTTATGGAGCGCGCGGAGCCAATGGTGTCATTTTGGTCACAACCAAAAGAGGTGGTGGTGAAGGCGAGGGGACTACGGTTTCGTACGATGGCTGGGTTAGTCTTGGAAGAATAGCCAAGAAAGTAGATCTGATGAACGCTGAAGAATTCATGGAGATGGAGGAGATCGGGTTTGCCAATTTCGGTAAATATCCTCAAAGTATGGGTAATGTGGGTATGACCGTTAACCGGACAGACCCGCGTCTTTTTGATGCCCAGGGGAACCCCTTGTATGATACCGACTGGCAGGACGAAGCTACCAGAGATGCCATTTCTAACAATCATCAGTTCAGCATTCAGCAACAATCGAAAGGTTCTTCTGTTGGAGCATTTCTTAACTATACCGATCAACAGGGAATCATGCTGAATAGCTATATGAAACGCTTGAGTGCAAAGTTTACCTATGACGCGACTCCAAAGCCATGGTTGTCGACTGGTATAAATCTGATGGTCAGTCATATTTGGGCCAACGAGTTGGATGAAACCGGCGGTGGACAGACTGCACGACGCACCATGTGGGAGATGCCTCCTATTTTCCCTGTTAAATTTCCTGACGGAACTTGGGTCAACTCACAGTTTACGGGAAACCAGCTAAATTTGGGACTCGAAGCAATGACCAATCCGGTTCATGAATTGAAAACCCGCAAAATGCATCGTTTTAAGACCAAAGTATTTGGCAATACGTCATTAACATTTCATCTTGCCGATGGATTGGATCTTAAGACTCAAATTGGATTGGATGCAAACCTGAATAAAGATAATAACTTCAGCCCCAATGACCTGATTAATATTTCTTCTCCAAACGGAAGAGCCAATATTTCAACCTTCGATAGATATTACTGGCAGGAAGAAACTTTCCTAACCTTCAATAAAAGCATCGGCATTCATCGAATCAACGCATTGGCTGGTTTGTCCTGGTCGCAATCGACAGAGGCTTCTACCAATACAGGGGATGTAAGTGGTTTTTCCACCAATTTCTTTGGATATGAAAATCTAGGAGCCGGTACCACACCCTCTGCTCCAAGTTCTGGCTGGAGTCGCTGGGCGATGAACTCTTACTTCCTGCGCGGAAGTTATACTTTAAAAGATAAATACCTGGCCACAGTGACCGCCCGTATGGACGGATCGTCCCGTTTCGGTATGAATAATCACTACGGATTCTTCCCATCCGCCGCTCTTGGTTGGATCATATCCAATGAGGATTTCCTAAAAGATTCTGAATTTATAAACAACCTGAAATTGCATGCTAGCTACGGCCGCACAGGTAGCTCGGAAATTGGGGTTTACAGTACATTGGCAACCATTTCATCGGGTACCGTATTGCTGAACAATAACCGGGGAGCTAGTACCAATGTGGCCCGTTTGGCTAACCCTGATCTGGAATGGGAAAAGACCGACCAATTTGATGTTGGAGTAAATCTTACCGTCCTGGATAACAGGATTTCCCTGGAGCTTGATTATTATTACAAACTTACTTCTGACTTGCTTCTGGCCCGCCCGATTCCTTATGCCACCGGGTTCAGTTCTGTAACCGACAATATTGGATAAGTTTCAAACAAGGGGTTGGATATTTTAGTCACAACATAAAATGTGAGGG
>JACMKG010000363.1 GCA_014380255.1 Prolixibacteraceae bacterium
GCAATGTTTTCTTCAAACGAGTGGTGAGAACCGTCAATCATTACTGAAGAGAAACCATTGTCCACACAGTCTTTGCAAAGTTCAAACGTGTCACCGTGGTCCAGGTGAAGAGCGATTGGAATTTCGCAACCCAGTTCTTTTGCATATTCAACAGCACCGCGTGCCATGTTACGAAGCAAGTTCGAGTTGGCATACTTGCGTGCTCCAGAAGAAACCTGAAGAATTACAGGTGACTTGGTTTCAACGCAAGCCTGAATAATTGCCTGAAGCTGTTCCAGGTTGTTGAAGTTGTAAGCAGGAACGGCATATCCGCCATCAACTGCTTTAGCAAACATCTCGGTGGTGTTTGTAAGGCCCAGGTCTTTATAACTAGTACTCATTTTTGTTTGTTTTATGGATTTAAAGATCTTGATTTTTTGGTGCTTTTTTCAAAGCAGTGCAATAATAACGATTAATACCTTAAATTCTGCCGGTTACCTGGAATTGTTTGACCTGTTTTAAAAAATACTTAACACTGCTGAATGATCAGATTTTTCAAGCTTTTGAAGAAATTGCTTACCTCTGATTCAAAGGTATTACTGCTGCCATAAAAAATACAATAATTTTTATCTGTTTCTAATTTGGTTTTTTTTATTACTCCCAATGCCCGCCTGACCAAACAGCTACTTTGTACCCCTATATGTAACAACTTATTGAATCTCAGATAAACACCAAGCAAGGATCACAGATAAACACAAATAAAATGAATAAATTCCCATTAATAAAACACACATCATCCCTGAGGCGCTCCTTTCTTCAGGCACTCATTCCTTATATTATTTGTGTTCATGGGTGTTCATGGGTGTTCCATGGGATTATTAAAGATTGTGGGTAGACGGTTGCTGTCTGGACGGACAAGGAACTCGCCAATCTTCAATATTCGGGATTCCTCTGTGTTCCGAATTATCACATAGTCGTTAACTTTAGTTTTATACCTGTTGACAATCAAATATTTGATATAGTCGAAATTTGATTTTTTTAAAACCTCATTTTTGTTTGGCAACCTCAGTAGAAAAACCAATAGGTAATAAACCGTCAACCGCATTCCCTCATTAACAATCATATAAGTTTAAAGGAGGTAATGAGGTTGGATTGCCGCTCTGTCCGGTTTTCTATTGAGGTGGCCTTCGATAAATGAGGTTTTAAAATAGAAACATTGAGTTGTGAAAGTACCAACAGATCATTGTGGAGATAAAAACCTAATAAACAGCTATATACATTATCAAATAAAATGAAATTAACGCCTATGCGCGTACTCGGGATGGTTCGTAATTACACAATAAAACAAACAAAGTTAACGCCTATGCGATTTACCGGGATGGCCCGTTTTACAAAATCTTTTTTCCCATGCCCTGAAATATCCTAAATTATCCTAAAATATTCTTCAAAGTCTATGTTAACTCTATATCAACTCTATAACAAGCTTATGTTCAAAAATTTAAAACATAGACTAGACATAGAGTTAATATAGAGTTAATATAGAGTTAGTGTCAATATTGGGACTGTACATGATTTTGTATAAATGAATTGGAAGCTGTTACTTTGGTTGAACATCCCAATTTAAAGAGTCAGATGGTATTCTTTGAAAAGTATCAGTTAGTTGAGCAATTTTTAGCTTTTTCAAACTGAACAATATTAACTCTGTTTAGTTATACTGTCATTAAGAATTAAAGGAAACACTATCAATTAAAAATTAATACAATGACTAAGATTTCAGAAGTTGTAAAACGCGGGGTTGTATCAGGAGCCGATTTGCAGAAAGTCTTTAAAATTGCAAAAGAGAACCATTTTGCATTACCTGCCGTGAATGTGGTAAATTCAGATTCGGTCAATGCGGTTATGGAAGCGGCCAGATTGGTTAATTCTCCTGTAATCATCCAGTTTTCGAACGGAGGTGCCCAGTTTTATGCAGGCAAGGGATTGAAACTGGAAGGCCAGCAGGCTCAAATTGCCGGTGCAGTGGCCGGAGCCAAAACCATCCATCAGCTGGCTGAACTTTATAATGTGCACGTGGTCATTCACACCGATCATGCGGCCAAGAAATTACTGCCCTGGATTGACGGGCTTCTGGATGCGGGAGAGAAACATTTCGCTGAAACTGGCAAGCCGTTGTTTAGCTCCCATATGCTTGATTTATCGGAAGAGCCGTTGCAAGAAAACATTGAAATATGTAAAAGGTACCTGGCCCGAATGAGCAACATGGGGATGACTTTGGAAATAGAACTGGGGGTTACCGGTGGAGAAGAAGATGGCGTGGATAACTCGGGCCTTGACAATTCGCTGCTTTATACCCAGCCTGCGGATGTTAATTACGCGTATGAAGAATTAAGTACCATCAGTCCCAACTTTTCGATTGCCGCTTCGTTTGGGAATGTCCATGGTGTATATAAGCCCGGCAATGTGAAACTGACTCCTGAAATTCTTGATAACTCTCAAAAATATGTTTCTGAAAAGCATGGCTTGGGTGAAAAGCCTGTGGATTTTGTATTTCACGGAGGTTCGGGATCGACACTGGATGAAATACGGGAAGCCATTTCATACGGGGTGATAAAAATGAACATCGATACCGATACCCAGTGGGCTACCTGGGATGGAATCCGGAAGTACGAGGCGCATAACCGTGCTTATCTTCAAGGACAAATCGGAAACCCGGATGGGGATGACAAGCCCAACAAGAAATATTACGATCCGAGGGTTTGGCTGCGTAAAGCTCAGGAATCGATGATTGAAAGGCTCCGTATTGCCTTCAATGACCTGAATAATATTGACAGAAGTTAATGATAAAAACCCGGTGAATAACCGGGTTTTTTGTTTAAATATTAGGTATATTAGTGAAAGTTTTCACCGATGAACTTTAAGCAGATTGTTCAGGATTATTTTACTTTCAGCAGAAATGAACGAAAAGGAATTATCCTTTTATTGGTTATCGTATTCTTGCTCGCTATAGCCAACAAAGTCATTTTTTACTTTGAAACCCCTGCCAGGATAGATCCTGAATTATTAAAAGCTGAGTTTAACCTGGAAGGATCTTCGGATAACAAGTTAATGAAAATTGGGTCACTGTTCAAGTTTAATCCCAATACAATTGATCAGGAAAGTCTCGATAGTCTTTCGCTTTCCGGTGGGATTAAACGAAATTTGGTGAAGTTCAGGGAAAAAGGAGGAACGTATTATTCAGCAAAAGACTTTAAAAAGATTTATGGAGTGACGGATTCCATCTTTCGTTTAGTTGAACCATTCCTGGTCTTTGAAGATAAAGCATCCCGACCGGTCCATGCAAAGACTCTTTCTAAATTATTTATCTTTGATCCGAATACGGCTGATGATACTGCTTTTCATCGATTGGGATTTTCAGAAAAGCAAATTCAGACCATCCGCAATTATCAACGTAAAGGGGGCTCGTTTCGGAAAAAGGGTGACTTTCTCAGGATTTATGGAATTACAGAAGCTCAGAAAACAGCATTGGCTGAGTATATTGTTATTCCGGAAAAGCCGGAAAGTTATAACCGGAAAAATGAGAAGGAAATAATTCTTATTGAAATCAACGGTACCGATTCCATCGAGTTGAAGAGGCTTCCTGGCATTGGGAATAAACTCTCCAAGCGGATTGTAAAATACCGGGATGTGCTGGGAGGTTTTTATACACTTGGTCAATTAAAGGAAGTTTTTGGATTGAAAGAAGAAACAATTCATCAGATTGAAACAATGCTTGTGATTGATAGTACAAAAATTCATAAGATTGATCTGAATTTTGCGGACTGGAATGAATTGGCAGGGCATCCGTACATACGAAACAACCTTGCCAGGGAGATAATAAAATTCAGGACCAGGTTTGGAAACATTTCCAATCCTTTAGTATTACGCGATAGCATGGTCTTAAATTATAATGAGTATGAACGTTTAAGGCCGTATTTATAAAATTCAAGGCAAGTAAATGAATGCTTCAAATTCAATTAATTTAACGCTTGTTATTTTTTAAGAATAAAATTTTAGATTAAATTTGATTGCTAATCATTAATTAATAAATTTGCGGCTCAAATTTTAACAAGAAAAAATATAATTCTATGATCGTTATTCCAGTGAAAGAAGGCGAAAACATCGAAAGAGCGCTTAAAAGATTTAAAAGAAAATTCGAGAAAACAGGTGTTGTAAAAGAACTGAGATTAAGACAGGCTTTTACTAAACCATCAGTTGAAAGAAGGGCTGAAGTTAAAAAAGCCATCTATATTGAGAATTTGCAACGTCAGGACGATTAGTTAAGGAAAGATCTAAAGGGTTCTACGAGAGTTGAACTATACTTAAAATGTCGCATCAGGAAGCATTTATCAATTACCTGAAATACGAAAAGAGGTATTCACCGTTAACCGCCATTGCCTATAAAAAGGACCTCGATCAGTTTGAAGAGTTTTTTGTCAAAACGATCGGGGATTTTAATGTTGAAGAAATTACTGACAAAAATGTTCGTCGCTGGATTGTCGATTTAATGGAAAAAGGGATTTCAGCCCGGACAGTTAATAAAAAGGTTTCAGCATTAAAATCTTTTAATAAGTACTTGATGAGAATGGAGGTTATTGGAGAGAACAAGTTGGTTAATGTAATTGTACCCAAGGTTCGCAAAAAGTTACCTCAATTTGTAGAAGAAAAAAATCTGGATCATTTGCTTGATGATGGTTTTTTTGGAACTGACTTTGAATCGCTAAGAGACAAATTAATTATAAGTCTTTTATATGGCAGCGGTATTCGTTTATCGGAGCTGATGCATTTAAAAGACAGCGATATGTACCTTAGTGAATATTTGATGAAAGTTCTTGGTAAGCGCAATAAGGAGCGAATTATTCCTTATCCCAGAAGTTTAAATGTACTGATCGAGCAATACAAGGTAGAGAGAACCCGGCTTTTTGGATCGCCTGTTGCCTATTTATTATTAACGGCAAAAGGAGATCCGGCATATGAAAAATTGATTTATAGGGCTGTTTCAAAATATTTAACATTGGTGACAACAATAGATCAAAGAAGTCCTCATGTGCTTCGGCATACCTTTGCAACCCATCTGTTGAACCGGGGAGCAGATTTAAATGCTGTAAAGGAAATGCTTGGACATGCCAATCTTTCGGCTACTCAAATTTACACGCATACTTCTCTCGATAAAATTCAAAAAGTTTATAGGCAAGCACATCCACGTTCTTAAATTTTAAGGAGGATTAATTATGAATATTCAGGTAAACACAGTGCATTTTACAGCAGATCAGAAATTGATTGATTTTGTAAATAAAAAAGTTTCGAAGCTTGATACTTATTTTGAAGGTATTATTGGTGTTGAGGTAATTATGAAAGTTGATAAACCTGAAACAGCTAATAACAAGATTTCTGAAATTATTCTTTCTATCCCTGGTTATGACCATTTGTTTGCTGAAAAGCAGGCCGATTCGTTTGAAGAAGCGTTGGATTTGGCTATTGAAGCCATTCGCCGTCAGTTAACTAAGTTTAAAGAAAAGCTAAAGGATAAATAAAAAATATTTATTTATTGTGAATTAAGATAAAATATTTATACATTTGCAAACCTTTTTCGGACAAGAGTTTGAATGGAGAATGTTTGTGAAAAAGATTCCCCTGTAAACGGGTTTAAATGAAGTTTATAGGGGTTTTGGTACGATATAAATATAGTTTGCCGAATTAGCTCAGTTGGCCAGAGCACGTGATTTGTAATCTCGGGGTCCACAGTTCGAATCTGTGATTCGGCTCATTGAAAGTTCTAACAATATTGATTGGGGAGATACCAAAGTGGCCAACTGGGTCTGACTGTAACTCAGATGACGTACGTCTTCGTAGGTTCGAATCCTGCTCTCCCCACCAAGAAGTTCAAAGTTAAAAGTTTAAAGTTCAAAGTTGTGTAGCAACTTGAAATTTTGAACTTGCAACTTGCAACTAACAAGCGGGAGTAGCTCAGTCGATAGAGCATTAGCCTTCCAAGCTAAGGGTCGCGAGTTTGAATCTCGTCTCCCGCTCAGAATAAAAGATGCCGGTGTAGCTCAGGGGTAGAGCGCTTCCTTGGTAAGGAAGAGGTCATGAGTTCAATTCTCATCATTGGCTCGATTAAAGTTAAAAGATAATTTAAAATTATTACAAGTTATGGCTAAAGCAAAATTTAACAGGAACAAAGACCATGTCAACATTGGTACTATTGGCCACGTTGACCACGGTAAAACTACTTTGACAGCCGCTATCACAATGGTATTGTCAAAAAAGGGTTTTTGTGAAGTAAAATCATTTGAATCAATCGACAGTGCTCCTGAAGAAAAAGAGCGTGGTATTACTATTAATACTGCTCACGTAGAGTACGAAACTGAAACTCGTCACTACGCACACGTTGACTGTCCCGGCCACGCTGACTATGTGAAGAACATGGTTACTGGAGCTGCCCAGATGGACGGTGCTATCATTGTAGTTGCTGCAACTGATGGTCCTATGCCTCAGACTCGTGAGCACATCCTTTTAGCTCGTCAGGTAAACGTTCCTAAATTGGTGGTTTTCATGAACAAGGTGGACATGGTTGACGATCCTGAAATTTTGGAACTTGTTGAAATGGAAATTCGTGAACTGTTAACATTCTACGGTTTCGACGGTGACAATTCTCCAGTTATTCAAGGTTCTGCTTTGGGCGCATTGAATGGCGAACCAGAATGGGAAGCTAAAGTAATGGAATTGATGAACGCTGTTGATGCATGGATTCCACTGCCTCCACGTGACATTGATAAACCATTCTTGATGCCTGTTGAAGACGTATTTTCAATCACTGGCCGTGGTACTGTTGCTACTGGTCGTATCGAAACTGGTGTTATTCATACCGGTGATGAAATCCAGTTGATTGGTTTAGGCGCAGAAGGTCGTAAGACAGTATGTACCGGTGTTGAAATGTTCCGTAAGATTTTGGATGATGGACAAGCTGGAGACAACGTAGGTTTGTTGTTGAGAGGTGTTGACAAGAAAGAAATCAAACGTGGACAGATTCTTGCTAAACCAGGTTCAATTACTCCTCACACTACCTTTAAAGCTGAGGTTTATATCCTGAAAAAAGAAGAAGGTGGACGTCATACTCCATTCCACAACAGATACCGTCCTCAGTTCTACTTACGTACATTGGACGTAACAGGTGAAATTCACTTACCAGAAGGACGTGAAATGGTTCTTCCAGGAGATAACGTTTCAATTGAAGTACAATTGATCTATCCAGTGGCTGTTAACATTGGTCTTCGTTTCGCTATCCGCGAAGGTGGACGTACTGTAGGTGCAGGACAGATTACAGAAATTGTTTCGTAAATTTCGACCAACAATATAAAGTCTGATAGAGAGTTCCGGATGAATTTCCGGAACTCTTTACGGATGTAACTCGTTGGGAGTTTTGTTTATTTAATGAACGTGACAAAGTAAGTTCGAGTCTTACCATCCGTACTAAATTTATTTAATTAAAGATGAAACTTAAACTCTATTTCGAAGAAGCTTATAATGAGCTTGTTCATAAAGTTTCCTGGCCCACATTTAAAGAATTGCAGAATAGTGCTTTCATAGTAATGGTTGCTTCCCTTATAATAGCACTTATAGTCTTTGTAATGGATTCATCTTTTGAATCTATTATGAGCTTTGTGTACAGTTTATTTTATTAATTTCTTAAGGAGCACAACATGAGCGAAAACGTAAAAAAGTGGTATGTTCTTCGGGCTATTGGAGGAAAAGAGAAGAAAGTCAAAGAATATATTGAAAACGAGATTGCAAATGCTGGTCTCCAGGAGTATGTTTCACAGGTACTGATCCCTACAGAAAAAGTTTATCAGATTCGCAACGGAAAAAAGATCAGTAAAGAACGAAATTTTTTCCCTGGATATGTTTTAGTTGAAGCATGTCTGGTTGGAGAGATTCCTCACATTTTAAGAAATATCCCCAATATTATTGGCTTCCTGGGTGATACAAAAGGTGGTGAACCGGTTCCAATGAGGCAGTCGGAAGTTTACAGGATCCTTGGTCGTGTAGATGAAATGGCGGCTTCAGGTGAAGAGATGAACATTCCGTATGTAGTTGGAGAAACTGTGAAAGTTATTGATGGTCCATTTAATGGCTTTAATGGAATCATTGAAAATATCAATGAGGAAAAGAAAAAGCTTCAGGTAATGGTCAAAATTTTTGGACGAAAAACTCCTTTGGAGCTTAGCTTCATGCAAGTAGAAAAGGAGTAATAAATCATTTATCGATTTTATTATGGCTAAAGAAATTGCTGGTTTAATTAAATTGCAAGTTAAGGGGGGTGCTGCTAACCCTTCACCTCCGATAGGCCCAGCATTAGGTTCCAAAGGGGTAAACATTATGCAGTTTTGTAAACAGTTCAACGGTAGAACCCAGGAATTGGCTGGAAAAGTTCTTCCTGTTGTTATCACTGTTTATGCTGATAAGTCGTTTGATTTCATTATCAAACAACCTCCCGTGGCCGTGCAACTTATAGAAGCTGCTAAGGTGAAAAAAGGATCTGCACAACCTCATCTTGCGAAAGTTGGTTCTGTAAGCTGGGATCAAGTTAAGACGATTGCAGAAATCAAAATGGAAGACCTTAACTGTTTCACGTTAGATGGAGCTATGAGCATGGTAGCTGGTACTGCCAGAAGTATGGGTATCACTATTGAAGGCGAACGCCCATCACAAACTAATTAAAATTATTAAAATGGGCAGAATTACAAAGAATAAAAAGCTTGCTCTGGAGAAACTGGAAAAGGGGAAAATCTATACATTGAAAGAAGCATCTGAGCTTGTAAAAGAAATCACTTTTACTAAATTTGATGCTTCCGTAGATATTGATGTTCGTCTAGGAGTGGATCCCAGAAAAGCGAATCAGATGGTTAGAGGCGTAGTTACTTTACCGAATGGTACTGGTAAAGAAGTACGTGTATTAGCCCTGGTTACTCCTGATAAAGTACAGGAAGCTAAAGATGCTGGAGCAGACTATGTTGGTCTTGACGAATACGTTGATAAAATCAAAGGAGGATGGACTGATGTTGATGTCATTATTACGATGCCACCGGTAATGGGTAAAGTTGGAGCACTGGGACGTATTTTAGGTCCACGTGGTTTAATGCCGAATCCAAAAAGCGGTACTGTAACAATGGATATTGGAAAGGCTGTTGCGGAAGTAAAAGCTGGTAAAATTGATTTTAAAGTTGATAAGTTTGGTATTGTTCACACTTCAATCGGTAAAGTATCATTTGATAACGAAAAGATTGTTGAAAACGCAACTGAGTTTATTAACACCTTAATCAAACTTAAACCATCTGCTGCAAAAGGTACTTATGTGAAAAGCATTTACCTTTCTACTACAATGAGTCCTGGAATTCAAATTGAACCTAAGTCTGTCTCTGAAAAGTAAAATTATTGATATGAAAAAATCAGAAAAAAGTAACATTATCGGTAGTCTTACAGAGCAGATAAATTCGTCATCTCATTTTTATCTGACTGATATAGAAAGCCTGAATGCAGCACGCACAAGTGATTTAAGACGTTTATGCAACAAGCAACAGGTAAAACTGGTTGTTGTTAAAAACACTTTATTACGTAAGGCAATTGAAGCTTCAAACAAGGATGCAGCAGAGCTTTATGACGTGTTGAAAGGCAATACATCTGTCATGTTTTGTGAGAATGCAAACGTACCTGCGAAACTGATTAAAGATTTCAAAAAGAAAAACAAGATGCCAATTTTGAAAGGCGCCTATGTTCAGGAATCAGTGTACGTTGGAGAAAATCAGTTAGATGTATTAGTATCTATTAAGTCTAAGAAAGAATTACTTGGAGAGGTTATCGGCTTATTGCAATCACCAATTAAAAATGTATTGGGTGGTTTGCAGACAGGTGGAAATACAATCCATGGTATTTTGAAGACATTGAGTGAAAAGTAGTAAATTAGTTTATAATTATATTTAAAAATTATTATCGAAATGGCAGATTTAAAGGCACTTGCGGAAGAGTTGGTTAACTTAACTGTGAAAGAAGTAAATGAATTAGCCGGAATTTTAAAATCGGAATATGGTATTGAACCTGCTGCTGCTGCTGTAGCTGTTGCCGCTGGTCCAGCTGCTTCAGGCGAAGAAGCTGAGGAAAAAGTTCAAACCGAGTTCGATGTTATTCTGAAATCAGCTGGTCAATCAAAATTAGCTGTAGTTAAATTAGTGAAAGAATTAACTGGTCTTGGCTTGAAAGAAGCTAAAGAAGTAGTTGATGCCGCTCCAAAAGCAATCAAAGAAAAAGTTTCTAAAGACGAGGCTGAAGGTCTAAAATCTCAATTGGAAGAAGCTGGAGCTGAAGTTGAACTTAAATAAAAGTCTTACGACCTTAATTTTAGGTTGATGTGGTTTAGAACCTCACATATGTGGGGTTCTATACCTTTTTGTATATTTATCTTTTAAGTTCAATCAATTAATATACATCGATGTCAGAAAATATTGAAAACCAGAGGATTAGCTTTTCTTCAACAAAGACAGTCTTTGACTATCCTGATTTCCTGGAAGTCCAGATAAAATCCTTTATCGAATTTTTTCAACTTGGTACTACACCTGATCAACGCAAAGTTGAAAGATTATGGAAGGTTTTTGAAGAAAATTTCCCTATAAGTGATACCAGAAATAACTTTGTTCTTGAATTTGTTGACTATTTAGTTGACCCACCCCGTTATTCCATCGACGAATGTATCGAGAGAGGATTAACATTCAGTGTTCCATTAAAGGCAAAATTAAAACTTTACTGTACCGATCCTGAACATGAGGATTTCGATACGGTAGTACAGGATGTTTATTTAGGCACTGTACCTTATATGACTCCTAGAGGTACCTTTGTTATTAACGGTGCCGAGCGTGTAGTTGTTTCACAGTTACATCGTTCTCCCGGGGTATTCTTCGGCCAGAGCATGCATGCCAATGGAACTAAATTATATTCAGCCAGAGTTATTCCATTTAAAGGATCATGGATTGAATTTGCAACAGACATCAACAGTGTCATGTTTGCTTATATTGATCGTAAAAAGAAATTACCTGTAACAACATTACTTCGTGCAATTGGATTTGAAAGTGACAAGGATATCCTTGAGATTTTCGACCTTGCTGATGAAATTAAGGTATCTAGATCTGGTTTAAAGAAAGTTGTTGGTCGTAAATTAGCAGCCCGTGTTTTGAAGACCTGGGTTGAAGATTTCGTTGATGAGGATACTGGTGAAGTGGTATCAATCGAACGTAATGAAGTTGTTATTGATCGTGAAATTATTATCGATAACGAGCATATCGATGAAATTATTGATTCAGGAGCTAAAACTATTCTTCTCCACAAAGAAGATAGAAATCTTCAGGATTATGCAATTATATATAATACACTCCAAAAAGACCCTTGTAACTCAGAAAAAGAAGCTGTTTTACACATCTACAGGCAATTACGTAATGCAGAACCACCAGATGATGCGACTGCCAGAGATGTAATTGATAAATTATTCTTTTCTGAAAAAAGATATGATCTTGGTGAAGTTGGCCGTTACAGGATCAATAAAAAGTTGAACCTGAACATTGAAATGAACGTGCAGGTTCTGACCAAGGAAGATATTATTGAAATCATAAAATATTTAATCAAGCTCGTTAACTCAAAAACTGATGTTGACGATATTGACCACTTAAGTAATCGTCGTGTACGTACTGTGGGTGAGCAAATGTACAATCAATTTGGCGTTGGCTTGGCTCGTATGGCCCGTACGATTCGTGAACGAATGAATGTGCGTGACAATGAAGTTTTCACGCCTATTGATTTGATTAACTCAAAAACGCTCTCCTCTGTTATAAATTCATTCTTCGGAACGAATGCCTTGTCTCAGTTCATGGACCAAACAAATCCATTAGCTGAAATGACACACAAAAGACGTATGTCCGCTCTAGGGCCAGGTGGTCTTTCTCGTGAAAGAGCCGGTTTTGAGGTGCGTGACGTTCATTATACTCATTATGGACGTTTATGCCCTATAGAAACTCCTGAAGGACCAAATATCGGTTTGATCTCGTCGCTTTGTGTGTTTGCAAAAGTTACTGATCTTGGATTTATTTCAACTCCATATCGTAAAGTAGAAAACGGTCAGGTAGATTTATCTGAAAATGGAGTTTTCTACCTTACTGCTGAAGAAGAAGAAGGAAAAATTATTGCCCAGGCAAATGCTCCAATTGATTTGGATGGAAAATTCATCAATCCAAAAGTTAAATCACGTTTGGATGGTGATTATCCGATTGTTCCAAAGGAGGAAGTGAACATGATGGACGTTGGTCCTAACCAGATCGCATCTGTTGCTGCTTCATTGATTACTTTCCTGGAACATGATGATGCTAACCGTGCATTGATGGGATCTAACATGATGCGCCAGGCAGTTCCTTTACTTCGTCCTGAAGCACCTATTGTAGGAACAGGTTTGGAAGAACGTGCTGCAATAGATTCAAGGGTATTAATTATTGCCGAAGGTGATGGCGTAATAGAATACGTTGATGCTGACGAAATTTTAATCCGGTATGATCGCACCGAAGAAGAACGCTTTGTAAGCTTCGATCCGGAGATTGCCACCTATAGAATTTCAAAATTCCAAAAAACAAATCAAGGTACCGTTGTTGACCTTAAACCGATTGTTCACAAGGGTGATCGTGTTCACAAAGGTCAGGTACTAACTGAAGGATATGCTACCCAGGGTGGAGAACTTGCTTTAGGCCGTAACTTAAAGGTTGCATTTATGCCTTGGCAGGGATATAACTATGAGGATGCTATTGTTATTTCTGAACGTGTAGTTCGGGAAGATGTTTTCACCTCTATCCATGTGGATGAATATTCACTTGAAGTTAGAGATACGAAACGTGGGGTAGAGGAATTTACATCCGATATTCCAAACGTTAGTGAAGAGGCTACCAAAAATTTGGATGAGAACGGGTTGATTCGTGTAGGTGCGGTTGTTAAACCGGGAGATATTCTTATTGGTAAGATTACACCAAAAGGAGAATCCGATCCTTCACCTGAAGAAAAATTACTGCGTGCAATTTTTGGTGATAAAGCAGGTGATGTAAAAGATGCATCACTGAAAGCGTCTCCTTCACTCAATGGAACGATCATCGACAAGAAGTTGTTCTCTCGTGTGGTGAAAGACAAAAAGGGAAAGATGAGTACCAAACCTTTACTCGATTCAATTGATGAAGAGTTTGATCGTCAGGTCTCTGCCCTTAGAGCTAAATTAGAGGATAAATTATTCCAGCTTGTAAATGGTAAAACCAGCCAGGGTGTGAAAGATTACTATGGCGGTGATGTTATTGGCAAAGGAAATAAATTTACCCTTAAGCAACTTCAGGAGATTGATTATCTTACGATTAATCCACAAAAATGGACCACAGATAAAGATAAGAACGATTTAATATTCGGCCTTATCAACAATTACAACATGAAATACAAAGAGCTTGAAGCTGTTTCACGTCGTAAACGTTACAATGTGACCATTGGAGATGAGCTTCCTGCAGGAATTATCCAACTTGCCAAGGTTTATGTTGCTAAAAAACGTAAGCTGCAAATTGGGGATAAGATGGCCGGACGACATGGAAACAAAGGTATTGTGTCACGTATTGTGCGTGATGAAGATATGCCATTCCTTCAAGACGGTACGGTGGTGGATATTGTTTTAAATCCGCTGGGTGTACCTTCACGTATGAACCTTGGACAGATTTACGAAACTGTTTTGGGTTGGGCTGGAAAAGAATTAGGTCTCAAATTTGCCACCCCAATTTTTGATGGTGCAACTTTGGAAGAGGTAACCGAGTATACAGATAAAGCCGGAGTGCCAAGATTTGGTAAAACTTATCTGAGCGACGGTGGAACTGGAGAGCCTTTTGACCAACCTGCAACAGTTGGAGTGATCTATATGCTTAAGTTAGGGCATATGGTTGAAGATAAAATGCACGCTCGTTCTATTGGACCTTATTCTTTGATTACGCAGCAGCCTTTAGGAGGTAAAGCTCAATTCGGAGGTCAAAGGTTCGGGGAAATGGAAGTTTGGGCATTGGAAGCATTCGGTGCATCCAATATTCTTCAGGAAATACTCACTGTTAAATCTGATGATGTCTTAGGAAGAGCTAAAGCTTACGAAGCCATTGTTAAGGGTGAACCAATGCCTGCTCCTGGAATTCCTGAATCATTGAATGTATTGCTTCATGAATTACGTGGACTTGGTTTGAGTGTAAACCTGGATTAATTTACGGTAAATCATTATGATTTTCCTGTTATAAACTTGAAAAAATAACCATCGATATATGGCATTCAGAAAAGACAATAAAGTTAAGATTAGCTTTACCAAAATTGGTATCAGTCTGGCTTCTCCTGAGGAAATCCTTGAAAGATCTCACGGGGAAGTTTTGAAACCTGAAACGATAAATTACCGCACTTATAAACCTGAGCGTGATGGTTTGTTCTGTGAACGAATCTTCGGACCTGTAAAGGATTATGAGTGCCATTGCGGCAAATACAAACGTATCCGTTACAAAGGAATTGTTTGTGACCGTTGTGGTGTGGAAGTAACAGAAAAAAAGGTACGTCGTGAACGAATGGGTCACATTTCTCTTGTCGTGCCGGTAGCACACATCTGGTATTTTAAATCGTTGCCCAACAAAATAGGCTACCTTTTGGGTTTGCCAACCAAAAAATTGGATGTAATTATTTATTACGAGAGATATGTTGTTATTCAGCCAGGAGTTAAAGCTCAGGATGGTATTAAATATCTTGACTTCCTCTCTGAAGAAGAATATCTTGACATTCTGGATTCTTTACCCAAAGAAAATCAGTATCTCGATGACATGGATCCCAATAAGTTCATCGCCCGCATGGGTGCTGAGGCCTTGTATACCTTATTACAACGCCTTGAATTGGATGAAATGTCATTCGATCTACGTCATAAAGCAAACACAGAAACCTCACAGCAACGTAAGAATGAGGCCTTAAAACGCCTTCAGGTTGTTGAAGCCTTCCGTGCCAGCAAAAATATCAATCGCCCCGAATGGATGATTGTGAAAGTTGTTCCTGTAATACCTCCTGATTTGCGTCCCTTGGTTCCATTGGATGGTGGCCGTTTTGCCACGTCCGATTTGAACGATTTGTATCGCAGGGTTATTATCAGAAACAACCGCTTAAAACGATTAATAGAAATTAAGGCACCGGAAGTCATCTTACGTAACGAAAAACGTATGCTTCAGGAAGCAGTCGATTCATTGTTTGATAACTCTAGGAAATCAAATGCTGTAAAGACTGAAAATAACCGTGCTTTAAAATCATTATCTGATAGTTTGAAAGGTAAACAAGGTCGTTTCCGTCAGAACTTATTGGGTAAACGTGTGGATTATTCGGCTCGTTCGGTAATTGTTATCGGGCCAAAGCTGAAGCTTCATGAATGTGGTTTACCCAAAGACATGGCTGCTGAGCTTTTCAAACCATTTATCATCCGCAAACTGATCGAACGAGGAATCGTTAAGACAGTTAAATCGGCCAAGAAAATCGTTGATCGTAAAGATCCCGTCGTTTGGGATATTCTCGAAAATGTATTGAAAGGCCATCCGGTTATGCTTAACCGTGCGCCTACGCTTCACCGTTTATCCATTCAGGCTTTCCAACCTGTAATGGTTGAAGGAAAAGCTATCCAGCTGCACCCGTTATCATGTACCGGCTTCAACGCCGACTTTGACGGTGACCAGATGGCTGTTCACGTGCCCCTGGGAAATGCTGCAGTTCTGGAAGCTCAAATGTTGATGCTTGCATCTCATAACCTTTTGAACCCCGCCAATGGGGCTCCTATTACGGTTCCATCCCAGGACATGGTATTGGGCTTGTATTATATGACCAAGCCAAGACCTGGAGCAAGAGGTGAAGGCATGACCTTCTATTCAACCGAAGAAGTTATTATAGCTTACAACGAGGGAGTAGCTGATTTGCATGCAATCGTTAAAGTAAAAGTAGAAGATGTAGA
>JACMKG010000364.1 GCA_014380255.1 Prolixibacteraceae bacterium
AAAAAGCCACATTTGGGAATTGAAGCCTATTATGCGATAAATAACATTAAAGGAAATTTCGTAAATTTCTCTGCTGGTTACGCTAATAACTATGTCAGAGATGAATTCTTCTTTTCATTTGAACGTGACTTTTTAAGGCCTCAGACAGTATATGCCGGAGGGTTAACGGCAGCAAGAAGCTTTAGGTCCAATTCAATTAGTTTGAACCGTAATGCTGAGACTTTAACACCACTTAATTATGTATTTCTTGATGGATGGTATGGGCGACGCTTAAATGTTGTGTTTAACCCCAATGATTCGCGATTTCAGCTAGCTTTGGCTGGAAGGGTTAGATATACCTCATTTAATGAAAGGCCGCTTCCTGATGCCGAAAACAGGCAGTTTTTTGCCAATAGCACCATGTATTTTACAAGCGTCAGCATTTCTCAGCGATCGTACATCCGCGATTACCGTATTTACAGTTATGGTATCGTGGAGGATATCCCCAAAGGCTACTTACACGAAGTTGTTTTAGGATATGATGACAATGAGTTTGGCGACCGGGCTTATTCTCATTTGTTCCTCTCGACTGGCAATTTATTTAATCACAAGCCTTTTTATTTTTACACTTCACTTGGTATGGGCAGTTTCTGGAATCGATCAGGTTTGGAACAAGGTATGTTTGATGTAAAAATCAATTTTATTTCGCCCTTATTTAAAATATGGAATGTACAAACCAGGCAATTTATAAAGGTGAACTATGCCTTAGGTATCAATAGATTTGAAATAGAGAACCTGTTACTGCGAAACAATATAGGCATCCGCGGATTTGGCAGCAGGATAACTACCGGGAAACAACGCATCTTACTCAATGTGGAGAATGTGTTCTTTTACAGGAAGTCGATTCTCAATTTTCAGACGGCCTTGTTTTACTTCCTGGATGCTGGAATCGTTGGCCCGGCCAATAAATCAATCTTTAATGAGGATTACTTTGCCGGAGTCGGGGTGGGTTTACGAATCCGAAATGAAAACCTTATTTTCAAAACTTTACAAATACGATTATCCCTCTATCCAAACCATCCAAGTGATGTTTCGGCTGTTGGTTTTATACTTGATGAAGTTTCAAAAACAAGGTTCTATAATTTTCAGCCAAGAGGTCCTGAGCCCCTGAGGTTTGAATAATCAATTATAAGTTTTCCAGGAAATAGTTGCTTATTTTTTCCATTAAATGAACACGGTCGGTTCCACGAACATTGTGTTCATGGGTAGGATAGACAAAAAAGTCAACTTGTTTGCCTAAATCGATGCATTTTTTCAAGAATTGAATGCTATGTTGCATTACTACCGTCTGATCCTGAACGCCATGAATAAGCATTAGTTTTCCTTCAAGCTTTTGGGCATGGTTTAGCATGTTTGAATGCTCGTATCCTTCCGGGTTTTCTTGTGGAGTGTCCATGTATCGCTCTCCATACATTATTTCATACATTTTCCAGTCAACCACCGGTCCGCCAGCCACGCCTACCTTAAATGTATCAGCATGTTTGAGCATCAAGTTCAAGGTCATAAATCCGCCATAACTCCAGCCATGAACGCCAATTCTTTGTCCATCGACAAATGGAAGGGACTTTAAGTATTCAATACCTTTCATCTGATCTGCAGTTTCAGCTACACCTAACTGGCGATGAGTAACATTTTCAAATTCTTTGCCTCTGTTTTCAGATCCTCTGTTATCAACGGTAAACGCAATATACCCTTTTGAAGCCATGTAATACTCCCACCAGCGAACATCATTTTGCCATGTCATGTTGACAAGCTGTGCATGAGGGCCTCCATATACATATACAATTACAGGATATTTTTTTGAAGGATCAAAATCATTTGGTTTTATCATTCTGCAGTTAAGATCGGTTTCCCCATCGGCTGCTTTGATAGTAAACACTGTATTCTCTCCAAGGGTATAATCTTTCAGCGTATTCTGTGCTTCCGCAATGGATTTTACAAGTTTGCCATTACTTGAAATCAGATCCATACGCCCCGGTACCTGGGTACTTGTCCATCGGTCAATCAGGTGTTGTCTGTCAGGCGACAATAAGCCGACATGGGTACCGGCATCTTTTGTTAACAAATCAATCTTACCAGAACTTAGATTAACCTTATACAAATTTCGTTGAAGCGAGCTCTCTTTGGTGGATTGAAAGAACATGTTTTTCTCTTTTGAATCAAAACCCATTAGTTCAGTTACTTCCCATTTCCCCTTGGTGATCTGCTCTGTCTTCCCACTTTTCAAATCGTAGGAATAAACATGGTTCCATCCATCTTGTCGGCTTTGATAATAAAACTTCTGGGAGTTGGTTGAGGAAAATTGAATAGGATGAACTGGCTCAACATACTTTGGATCCCTTTCTTCCAGAACAGTTTTGATAAGTTCTCCGGAAAGTGCATCATATTGATTGAGTTTCATGTGATTCTGCTCCCTGTTTAGTTCAGCAATGAAAATAGTTTTCTCATCGGGGCTCCAGCTGATGTTGGTCAGGTAATGATCCTTCGGCTCACCTGTTTTCATGTACACGGTTTGCTTGTTAGTCGTGTTGTAAATACCCAGTTTTACTTCATGGCTGGTCATCCCTGCCATCGGATACTTGATATTGACCAGTTCAGCTTCCCGGGCCATAAAATCAACCAGCGGATAATCGCCTACCATTGTTTCATCCATGTGATAAAAGGCAAGCTGACTGCCGGTGGGTGACCAGAACATTCCTTTCTCTATTCCAAACTCGTTTCTGTGAACTACTGCACCATTGGTAACATAGGAATTCTCATCGTTTGTAATTTTTTGAATGCCTGAAGTTCCGGTGATGTAAAGGTTATTGCCAATGGTATATGCCAGTGTGGACGTTTGGGTGTTGAAATCTAAATTACTGGCCTCCTTGGGGTATTCAAAGCTATTAATTACTAATTTATTATTTAAATTCAAAGTAACAAGATGACTTAACGTACGAAACCATATTGCTGATTCATTGATAACTGTAAACGTGGGAAATGAAGCTACTTGCTGAATGCTTTTTGCTTTTAACGCGGTATTTAAATCATCCAGCGAAACTAAAATGGCTGAATCGCTATTCTGGATGTTATACTGAACCAGGTTATTTGCCTTTACGGCCACATAATGAAGCTTATCCTGCCACTTAAGCTGAGCGGGAAGAGTTGGCCTCAGGTAAGTGCTTGCTCCAAGTACAGCATCTTTTAAGCTCATCGATTTCTGAGCATTTACGTCAAATATTAAAATTAATAGGGCAAGTAGAATCAGTAACTTTCTCATGATATCTTTTGTCTTGAATTAGCTAAATAAACTCATTATTTCTTCTTCCGAAATGGCATTTATCGGATTGTTTGTATTAATAAACCTTTCGACCAAAGCCGATTTCCTTGATTTTAAGACCTGTATTTTCTCTTCTATGGATCCTTCGGTAATAAACCGATATACAAAAACCTTTTTATCTTGCCCAATCCGGTGTGCACGGCTGATGGCCTGATTTTCAGCAGCGGGATTCCACCAGGGATCAATTATGAAAACATAGTCAGCAGAAGTTAGGTTTAATCCCACGCCCCCTGCCTTTAATGAAATAAGGAATATGTGGTTGTCTGGATCATCTTGAAACTGGCGAATTACTTCTTGCCTGTTGGCAGTTTTACCTGTTAATAGTGAGTATTTCCAATTCTTGGATTCAATTTTGTATTGAAGCAATTCCAGGTGTTTTACAAAGGAGGAGAATATCAGTACCTTATGCTTTTCCGCGACAAGGTCTTTCAAGCAACGATATATCTCATTGAATTTCCCTGAATCACTATCAGTCTCCTGGCTAACCAACGAAGGATGATTAGCTAACTGACGTAATTTAGTCAATCCCTGTAAAACAACCAATGCTGATTTGCGAATGCCGTTTGTTTCAATATTTTTAAGAATCGCATTCCGAATGGCCGACTTTTCACTTTCATATATTTCATGCTGCTCCTCTGTCATTTCACAATATCTGATTTGTTCAGTGAGCGAGGGCAGGTCTTTTTCCACTTCTTCTTTTTTTCGCCTTAGCAAAAACGGACGTATCAGCTTTTGTAGTTTTAGTTGCTGTTCCTCATCATTCTTCTTTTCGATAGGAGTTATAAACTCACGTTTGAAGTATGGCAAGCTACCCAGTAACCCACGGTTCAGAAAGTTGAATTGTGACCAAAGGTCAGACAACGAATTCTCTATGGGTGTTCCTGTAATAACCAGTTTATGTTTCGATCGTATCTCAAGAATGCTTTTGTATGTTTTAGATGTGGAATTCTTAATATTCTGACTTTCATCCAGAATCAGATAAAAGAATTCATGCTTGCTTAGTATTTCATAATCATTACGTAAGGTCCCGTAAGTGGTCAGCATCACATCGTAATACCTGATTACTGATTCCAGTTGTGTTGTACGGTTACGCGTAGCTCCCAAATGTTTATAAACCTTCAGTGAAGGGGCAAACTTTTGAATTTCACTCTCCCAATTATGTATTAGTGAGGTGGGCAAGACAATAAGTGATGCCTGCTGAGTTTCTTGAGGAGCTTCAAGATCATCAAACAACGATATTTGTAACTGATTGTCCGATTCAATCTTAGGTAATAAAGGAGCTACCGGCTTCTTTTTTAATTTCAACAGTAGGGTAATGGTCTGAAGTGTTTTACCTAGTCCCATGTCATCTGCCAAACAACCTCCGAGTTGGTTTTCATAGAGTTGGTACATCCAGGAAAATCCCTCTGTCTGATAACTTCTAAGCGTAGCTTTCAGCCCGTTTGGAATCTCAACGTTTTGATCATTGCTCAGGTTGATCTGCTCCAGCTTTTTAAAGTAATTTCTATCAATGCCAATTGCCTTTTCCTGGAGAAGCTGAAAATGGTGCTTCTTCAACTTTAAAATATTCCCGTTCAGTTTGGCAAAAGGAAATATCTCCCGGTACGATGTAAACCATTCCAAAGGTAAAATAGCTATTTCTCCTGAAGGTAGCTCAAATTCGCGTATATTATTCAAAATGTGCTTGCGTAGCCGGATAAATGGGATGTGATATTCTCCGAATCGAACCATTGCATGGATATCGAACCAGTCTTCATTGCTTTGAATCTTGATATCAAGCGCCTGTGTACCGGTAAAATATCTTTTGCCGAGTTTATTCTGCTGGATAACAAACCCTTCTGTCTCCAGTTTATCATGGTTTTGGCTCAGCCATCGGATGCTTTGATAATGATTTTCTTCTTCCGTCCTTTCGCAATCTTCTTTCGGGAACCAGAATCCATTCTTGTATTTTAATCCCAGGCTTTTTAGAAATGCAAGTTGTTCTTCTTCCCACTCATGGTTGCGGACAAACTTTTTAAAGGAATAATTCCCTTGCCTTTTTTCAAGCTTGACAAATACGTCGGATACCGAATCGGCCAGGTATTGATTAATATCGTACCTAAATTTAACCATTATAATTGGCCTGAGCGATAAATCCTGTTCGAGCGATAGTATGGTCTTTCGTGGTGGCTGACTTTCTATGATATCAAAACCAGTGGCCTTAACATTAAAATCCCTTATGGTGTTCAATATGAATGTCTGGTAATATTTATCTTCAGCCTGCCGGGGAATTGTAAGTGCCTCTTTTGTGAGGAATGGGACAAGTTTCTTTCCTGAGAGATGTTTGAAAACGTATAGCTGATTTAGGTAAACAAGGCTACATGGTTGAGTACAAACCATTTTAATATTCCTGTTGTGCAGCTCAATTGGTTTTCCCTCATGGTTGATCTTAAGGTTATACTTGGTCCCATGGTCGGTACGGTTGAAATAAAATGTACAGTCAGAGAATGTTCGGTTTACTTTAATTTCATCCTCATCATACAGATGTGCATATTTTGCCTGTTTGAAGTAAAGCTTGGTTTGCCCTTTCATCAATAACAGCACACAGCGGTATATATATTTATCGATGTAAGGACTGATATGATTTTGAAAAAGATCCTTGTCCATGTTCTGGAAGAAGTTTACCTGGTCTGACTTCTTTGAAAACTTCTTCAATAATACTTCATCACTATAATTCTCAATAAGTTTAAGCAATTCAAGCTCATGATCGTTTAAAACAACCTCTCCGCTTTTTACATCGCGCAGCTTAACTGTTTTTTTTACAGTGTAGTATATTTTCTCCTTTTCAATCAGCAAAGGCACCAATACGTAACCCACCGATCGATGTTCTGTAAATCCGATGATAAACTCTTGTCCCAAACTATTCTATTCTATTGATTTGTAATTCCTTTAATACTCATTTTTATTCAGGCCCTGAAGCATAAACAAAACTTTAAAGATAGATCATTCATCCATGCATTGTATGATTTTTTACATGACCATGCATTTTTAATCTTTCATTTAACCTGGGAAGAGTTACATTCATAATGCAAAACATGATTCTAATACGGCAAGTAGTTGTTACAGTGATTTTTCATCTTGTAAACACCCAATCATTTCCTTTTGAAAGATGGTTGTTAAAAAAATATCCCTCTAAATCAAAAGCTTTGATTTCCTCAGGATCTGAGATATTGTTTTGAATGATAAACCGGGTCATCAGCCCCCTGGCCTTTTTTGCAAATATTGAAATCATTTGATACTGGCCATTTTTTGTCTCTTTAAAAGAAGGCGTAATCACTTTTGCTTTTAATTTCCCGGTATTGATGGCACTAAAATATTCCTTTGAAGCCAGATTAATCAATGTTGTCTGGCCTTTTAGCACGAGGTCCTCATTTAGCTGATTGGTAATTTTAGTTTTCCAGAACTCGTAAAGGTTTTTCTTACTGGCAATGTTGATTGGAGTGCCCATTTCCAGGCGATAAGGCTGAATCAAATCCAATGGTTTTAGTAACCCATAAACACCGGATAGTATCCGTAAGTGATGCTGTGCAAATTCAAATTCTGATGCAGAAAATGTCTCTGCTTTTATGCCCTGAAAAACCTCGCCATGAAACATCAGCAAGGCCTGCCATGCATTTTCCGAATGCGAGGGTTTCCATGCCTGAAATCGGTGATAATTCAATTCTGCTAACTTAGGCGAGATATCCATCAGATTTGCTAATTGATCCGGCTTTTTCTTCTTCAATACCGAAATTATTTTTTCAGCCTCAGTTATAAATACAGGCTCCGTGAATTGTTCTAACTCAACAGGAGAGTGGTCATATAATGTTTTTGCAGGCGAGATTACAATTATCATTGATTCATTTGTTGATTCAATCAAAGAAAGTAAAAATAAAGAATCAATTCGATCCTGCTATTCAAAATTGTTTCATTCCATCAGATTCGGGTCTGTATAAAATTTGGTGTAAATGAATGGTAAGCGGTATGTTTTTTTAATATCTTGCTCTCAGGTCGGTTATTTCTTTTCTTGTATATACCACAAACTCTATGTTAACTCTATGTTAGGCCTATAATAGGGCTATGTTGAAAATTTCCAGCCATAGCATTCAGATAGCGTTGACATAGAGTTAATATAGAGCTTTGCATATAATACCTCTAAAAAGTTGGAAATACACCTGCAAAAAAGACAGTCTTTAAACGATGACCGGATCAACCTTGAGGCATCATCGGCCTATGCCTGTGTAAACCTGGGAAAGAAATATTCAAGGGTCCTGAAAGAAGGGGAAATAATTATTCAATTGGAGAGGGATGTACGCGCTGTTAAAACGGCCCGAGTCCCAATTACACAAAAAGAGGTACAGGTTAAGAATTAGAATGAGGTTTAATCGATCGGTATAAACAGGAGATTTAAATTATCAACTATTCCATTTAATGTGAAATAATCATACATAATTTAGAAGAAAGCTTGAACAAAATTCGTAACTTTAAATATAAATCACTCTTATACCTGAAATAAATAAAGTATAAACTGCAGGTAGAAGCTTTTCATATTTGTTTTACTGGGGCTTAAAATTTTATTTAAATGAATTTAATTAGAACAAGACTTTACTGCAATGAGACTGTAACGTGTTCTTTGTTTGAAGTCTTGTGTCTGTACAAAATGCATGAAGATGGATAATAACAATATGGATTTGGTTGCTCTGAACAATTAAGATCTTTTTAGGGTTAATGAGATATACTTCATGATTTAAATAAATCGAAGTGTGGAGATGATTGTGACTGTTTAAATGATTGGCTAACAAGATTTATTTTTTTTTCTCATAAATTGATTAATAGGGAATGAAAACCTATGAAGTTTAAAGGTGATAGTAAGGGCATGATGGTTTACTGATGATTAAATGAAAGGAGAAAAACTATCTGTTGATACTTCTTTCATAGTGAAATTAAATTAACAGGATAGTTTTCCTGGAAGCCTGTAAAAATATAAGAAACAGTTTGTTTTATAATAAAAATAAAGACCATATGGATAACGATGCTCTCTACATACTACTAGCTGAAGATGATGAAGATGATCGCTTGTTTTTTAAAGAAGCACTGCAAGAAATAAAAGTAAAGACTATTGTGGATATGGTATATGATGGTTCTCAGTTAATGAATTTTCTGAATCAACCTGGTATCCGGCTGCCCAATGTGGTTTTCCTAGACCTCAATATGCCTGTAAAAAGTGGGATGGAATGCCTTGTCGAGATTCGAAAAAATACGAAGCTTAAAGATCTGGCAATCGCTATTTATTCAACTTCTGCATCTGAGGAAGATATAGAAAAAGCATTTGTCAATGGGGCGAATGTATATATCAAAAAACCCAACGACTTTTCTTTGCTGAAATCCAGTTTGGCTAAAGTCATCAGCCTGAACTGGCAATATCACACCTTAGGCTTAAAAAAGGAAAATTTTCTGTTGAGTATTAATAGTATGAAGGAAGATGAAGATTCGAAATCATAAACTGACAGCTGTAGTCCTGGCTGGTGTTTTGGTTGTTTCAATATTTACACTTGTTTTTGCTGCTAGCATATCTTATAAACAAATACAATCGCTTACTGACTCTGAGAAAAAGATTCTTCATTCATACGAAGTTAATATTGAATTGGTTGAATTGCTTTCTTATATAAAGGATGCGGAAGCTGGCGTAGTAGGTTATCTGTTAACCAACGATTCCAGTTTTCTGAAACCTTATTATATTGCATCCGAAAATGTGAAGCAATCATTCATAAAACTTAAACTATTGGTTTACCATAGCGCTGAACAAAGTGCTAATCTGGATAAATTATTTTCACTGATAAATCAAAGAATAAGTTTCCTTGGGAGTATTTTAAACAAAAAGGCACCTCAGATAGATTCTTCAGCAACCTATAAAAAACAATTACTCAGTGGTAAAGATATCGTTACCGATGTTCAGAAACAAGTGGATAAAATCCTGGCATATGAATTAAACTTATTAAGGCAAAGCAAACTTGAACATGCAAAGGATTTAAACTTGTCACCTTTGTCAGTCCTGTATATTGTAATTTTCTCTTTGTTCTTCTTTGTCGTTTCCTATATCAAAATCAATAAAGATCTCAAAGGACTTGCTTATTCAAACAATCAATTATTAATTAACAAGGAAATCTTTGAACATTCAGAGCAAATAGCCAATATATGTAACTGGTGGTGGAACAAAGATGAAAATAAACTCACTTATTCCAACAATATTTATCATTTGCTGGGTTGCAAGCGTTATGAGTTTGAACCCACTCTTGAGAAGTTTATCGAATTTGTACATCCCAACGATCGTCACCTGGTATGGGAAGGGAACCTGAGTGCAAGGGAAAACCTGATAACTTCCATCCTATTTTTTCGTGTAATTCGCAAAGATGGTGCTGTAAGATATTTTAAGTCTGTGGGCAAAGTGATTACAGATAATTACGGGAAAACATTGATTATTGGTATGTATGCCGATATTACCGAGCAATACAACAAAGACAAAATGATCGAGGATAAAATTGCAGACCTTGAGAAGTCAAACAAGGAGTTGTCAGCCTTTAATCATATTGCCAGCCACGACCTGCAGGAACCTTTAAGAAAGGTACAGACCTTCATATCAAGAATCCGGGAAAAAGACTATGATTCCTTTTCAGGGAATGTGAAAGATTATTTCTCTGGTATTGAACGGGCTACCAGCCGCATGCAAATGTTTATCGAAGATTTGCTGCTTTATTCAAGAGCCTCCAATGTGGCCAGGATATTTGAATTGACGGATTTAAACGAGCTGCTTGACAACAGCAAGCAGGAACTCTCTCAACGTATCGAAGAGAAAAACGCGATTATCATTGCAGAGATACTGCCTACGCTCAACGTGATCCCCTTTCAGGTTCAGCAACTTTTCACCAACCTGCTTTCTAACTCCATTAAGTACAGCAAACCCGATGTCCCTCCTGTGATAACCATTGAAAGCAGGATGGTTTCGGCAAAGAATCTCCCAGGATGGGTGACCAATCCTAAGAACAGGTATTACAAGATCTCAATATCAGACAACGGGATAGGCTTTGATCCCCAGCATGCAGAAGATATTTTTACCCTTTTTTACCGCCTGCACAGCAAAACGGCTTACAGCGGGACGGGAGTGGGGCTTGCCATTTGCAAGGTAATAGCCGAAAATCACAAAGGCTACATCAAGGCAGAGAGTACGCCCGGGGTAGGCTCAACCTTAATCTTCTACCTGCCTGTTTAGAACATATTACTGTACCTTTCATTCTATTTCCGGGAGCATTTATTATTGCATCATTGCCTGTATTTTCCTGTTGTAAAAGTCATGCTCTTGTCTTGTCAATGTTTTAGATAGCCTTAGATGTCATTCGAATCTAATTCATATTCATGCAGGTGGATTTGAATGCTATTCAATTAATGTATCAGTTATATGTGAATTTATGCATTGAATGATTGAACAATCATTGTATTAAAGTAATTGCATGATAAGTAAAAATATGGATAGGTAAAAGGTTGGGATTAAAATGCTCTGGGTGATAAGAAATAAAGATTAGTCTTTGAATTAGAATCTTCCTTGCAAAATGTAACAACATTTCTACTAAAAGGTATAAGTATGATGATAGCATGCATCTAATATCCATCAAAAGAAAAAGCAAAATGAAAGAAAATAAGAAAAGCCAGCAGAGTCAAGGTGGCAAATCTGGCAATAGGCAAAATCAAAATGATAAGAGTAGTAATCCAACCCAAGGGGCTAGAAGAAATGAGGATATATCGGCAGGCGACAGGGGAGAGGAGCCAACTCCACTTACTCCAAATCCTGACACTCCTAGCCAACCATCACGCAGGGAGTATGAAGATCCGGAGCCAGGCCATGAACATACTTATCATCCTCCAAAAGCTCCGGGAAGACATCAAGAGGGATTTATGGGAGAATGATTCTTGTTCAGAAACATTGGTAATCTGACAGGAAAAATTAGGTCGATGATGTAGAAGAAAAGATGATTGTAAATTCAAAATTTACAATCATCTTTTCTCTTCTTAAATCGATTATTTCTGGATATTTTGGGATGGGTTTATAACACGAAATGACTTTTCTACTGTTCATATTATTAATCTTTTTCAATTTTTTTTTCAATCGTTACCCGGTAAGCATGATCGGCAGGATCAGCTTTCCCGTAACGATTGTCTGAGTATACCTTGGTAAATTCAGCTCCAAAAAATACGATCATGGATGAATAGGAAGCCCATAATAAAATAAGGATAATTGTGCCGGCAGCTCCATAACCGGATGCTGGATTGGCAGTGCCGAAATATAGACCTAAGGCCCATTTGCCGATTGCAAACAGAATTGCTGTAATGAATGCTCCAATCCATACCGATTTCCATTTGATTTTTGCATCCGGCAGTATTCTGAACATCATTGCAAACAAAACGGTCACAATACCTAACGATAAGACGGCATCAAATACTACGAAAACGACCACCAATGACTCTGAAAACGAGTTGGCAATCCAGCCGCTAAAAGCTGATAGCATGGAAGATAATACCAGGGAGATAAGCAATAAAAAGGCTAAAGTGACAATTAATCCAAAGGAAAAAATCCTACTTTTAATAAAAAGCCATATTCCTGATTTGGTGGTTGAAGCTTCGACTTCCCATATATTATTGATTGATTTTTGAAATTGGGCAAATACCCCTGTAGCCCCAAAAATGATTGTCCCTATTCCAAGGATAGTCGCCCATATTGAATCGTCACTCATCATAGATGACTTTACCATCGTTTCAACCATTTCAGCACTGTCAGTTCCAATGGCATCCGATATTTGATTGTTCAGTTGTCCGCTTACAGCTTCTGCACCAAAAAAGTAACCTGCAAGCGTTATTACCACGACCAACAAGCCGGGAAGTGAAAATATGGCATAGTAAGCGATGATAGCGCCTTCACGAAAAGGGTCCCGATCGTACCATTTCAACAAGGCGGTCTTAAGCATTTTCAATATCTTCATGGCTAAATTTTTTAGAATGTTTGTAACGAATGGTATATCCGGTTAGGACACCAATTACTGTTTTGACCGCTCTTCCTTTTTCCTTTCCCGTTCCTTTTTCTTGAAATAGCCTCGCAACAAGAAATTATGTTGAGCTGCTTCGAGGTCTTCATCCAATTTCTGTGAGCTGGTTTCAAGGTTTCTTATAGTCTGTTTCAAATGGGCCCCAGCTTCTTCATCATGAAGCAATACTCCTATGGATGATTGTGGGTTTGCACTTGCTTCTTTTAGATTGGTTATGAAGACATGAGCCGTGTCAGCCATTTGCTGAAGTCGGACAACCGATGCCTTCATTGAATTAAAAACCACAGTATCGTTGGTAAGCTGATTGGCAAGTGTGCCTTCTTTATGGAGTCCTTCACTAAATTTATTCAGCGAGCTGATTAGTTTCTGTGCCTGTCCTGCCGCATTTTGAAGTGACAGAGTGGCAGCATCCAGATGGGTATAGACGGCATCATCGGTCAACAGTTTCCCAATTGAACCTTCACCATTGGCCATTTTACTGGTAATAATCTTCAGGTCACTGGTAATGGAAGATAGATTTTTATTGTTCTCCTGTAAAGTATTAATCATATCGTCCGAAGAGAATGTTTCTTCAACCCTTAAAGTATCGCCATCCCGAACGGAAGGTGATTCAGGTGTTCCATCATATATTATAAGTATTTTATTTCCTATAAGGCCATCAGAACCCAGTTTTACAAATGCATCTTTGTGAATAAAGGGTTGTGATTTCTTCTCAATTTTCATGACTACTTTCACTTTCGTTTCGGCATAAAACTGCAGATCACTTATAGAACCAATTTTTACACCTGAAAACCAAATGTTATTGCCAACCTGCAGGCCTCCCACGTCGTCAAAAAGTGTTATTACTTCAATCTTTTTTTTAAATGTTTCATTCAGGTTGCCGATTACCAGAATGCCAAGGATGAGGAATAACAATCCGAGGAAGACAAAAATTCCGACAATCACTGATTTTTTATGTGGTGAATCCATAGGTTATTGTATAAAATTGTAATTGTAAAAACCTTTAACATTTTCATCATTGGTGTCAAACACCTCATGGAACTTCCCAACACGGGTAAATTTCCCATCTACAAACATTCCCACCCTGTCGCCCGTTTCTTTGGCACAGGTAAGGTCGTGAGTGATGATGATCGAACTGGTATTGTACTTGTGTTGCATTTCATTAATCAGGCTGTTGATTTCGAAACTGGTAATTGGGTCCAGACCTGCAGTAGGCTCATCATACAACATTATCTCGGGTTTCAGGATAAGTGTCCGGGCTATCCCGATCCTTTTGCGCTGGCCGCCTGAAAGCTCTGCAGGCATCTGATCAATCTTATCTTCCAAACCCACGGCACTCAATACCTCCTCGACAGCCAGGTTTATGTCTTTCTTACTTATATTTTTAACATTCATTCTTAACGGAAATTCCAGGTTCTGGCGAATGCTCATACTATCATATAAGGCACTGCTTTGGAATGAAAAACCTATGCGTAATCTTAAAGCATTCAACTCTATTTTCGACAACGCATCCACTTCCTGGCCCAATACCTTTACTTCGCCCCTGTCAGGCTTAAGTAGTCCAACAAGGATTTTTATCAATACCGATTTGCCGCTTCCTGACTTACCCAGTACTACCACATTCTCACCTTTGAAAACAGAAAGATTGACACCTTTTAATACGTCCAGATCTTCAAAGGATTTATATAAATCCTTGACAAGAATCACTGGCTTATCAGCACCAACAGGGGAATATGTGTTTTGGTCTTCCATTGTTTAATAATATCGCATCCAGTTAGCGACCTGAACAATTAACATCTCTTCAATAAATATTAAAAACATAGCCACTATGACAGCCTGATTAGCCGCTTTTCCTACACCACGGGTCCCTTGCGATGCATAAAATCCTTTATAGCACCCCACAATACCGATGGTAAAACCAAAGAAAAGGGACTTAATCACCGAAGTGGTCAGATCGAGAAAGGTGATCGTGGAAAATGCATTTTGATAAAAAGTAATAAAACTGGTCGCCTCTTCTCCGTGCACATTCATATATGAACCCAATAGCGCCACTACAATGCAATAAAATGAAAGGATCGGTATGGTAATTAGAGTTGCAGTAACACGGGTAACCACCAGATATTTAAAAGGATTAATAGCCGACACTTCCATGGCATCAATCTGTTCTGTAACTTTCATAGAACCTAATTCTGCTCCTATACCTGAACCCACCTTCCCGGCACATATAAGGGCAGTTACCAATGGGCCCATTGCTTTTACAACGGCAATTCCAATCAGGGAGGGCAACCACGAGGTAGCCCCAAAGTCTTCAAGTGACGGTCTTGATTGTTTGGTAAATACAACACCTACAATAAATCCTGTAAGTGAGATTAGCGGCAATGCTCTTAATCCAATTTCAAAGCATTGATTGATGACTTCAGATAGATGAAATGGTGGTTTGACTACTTCTTTGAAAAACTGAATGACGAATGAATAAGCTTTATGAATGCTCATAAAAAATCCGTCAAGTGTGCCAGATATGAAATATTTTTTAGTGCCTGAATCAATCACTGGTTATCTTATTATTTGGTATATGCGTACGAAATCCATGCAAAGATGAACCTCCTTATTATATAAAATATTACACAATTGCATAAATAAGTTACATAATCATCCATTCTGAGTGTCATGTGAAGTTACTCAGAAGTCACCGATTCTAACTATTTTAGAATACCTCCACCTTGCTGGTGTTCTGTTCTAATAATCCTTTGGTTTGAGCCGCAAATTTTATAAGACCAATTACCTCCGTAATGTTAAGTTTCGATAAGTTTATAGTCAGGTCATACCCATAATCCTGGTAATTTTCACCCCCTATGTGTCGTTGAAGGTTTTCTCGTTCACGTTCTGTTTTTTCTATTAAATCAGTTGCTTCCCTGATGTTCATATCGAACTTCTCCATAATCTGTTTGATGCGCCAGTTAAGTGGTGCTGTAAGCCTTATGAACAAGGATTTTTCAATGTTGCGCGTAATAATATGGCCAGCCCTCCCCACAATGATACAATGGCCATCATTCGCAAAACTTGTAATCAGATCTACAAGTGTTTTAGTGATTTTCCGGTCGCTCTTATAACGCTTTTCACTGAAAGCAGCTAATATTTCATCAAACATTCCCCTGTCGCCTTCTTTAAGATAATGACGGAGTTTATTAGGATCCATATTTAGTTCACGCGCACTCTCTTCCAAAATTTCTTTGCTTAGTACTTTCCACCTCTTGCAGGTACCCATCTTGTCAAGTTCAACAGCAAGCAACCGGGCAATGTTAACGCCTCCGCATCCAACTTCCCTCGAAATGCAGATAACTGGTCCGGGAGGGTGATGGGGCGCATGATATTTATTCGAATTCTGATGAAGTCTTTTAGTCAGGTATACCATTAATGTGTTGTTCATAGTACTATCTGTTTTAGTGCTATTAATTTACGAATTTTTTATTATCTGGTTGGTCTTTAGTGCTAAAGATTTTAAATCTCCTGTAAGTGTTATTATCAGCGGGTTTTACTTTAGAAGTTGATAATTTTTCCTATCTTTCACAACATAAATTAAAGCAACAAGACATGTTTAATCGCGATACTTACATAACACGTCGTCAGAAGCTGACACAGAATATCCAGGATGGAATCATTCTTCTTCTGGGAAATGTTGATTCTCCTATGAATTATGCAGATAATACGTATCATTTCAGGCAGGATAGTAATTTCCTGTACTTTTTCGGCCTGGACTTTCAGAAACTTGCAGGTGTAATCGATGTTGAATCGGGCGAAGAAATCATTTTCGGAGTTGATGTTGATATGGAAGACATCATTTGGATGGG
>JACMKG010000365.1 GCA_014380255.1 Prolixibacteraceae bacterium
CGATATGAGGATCATCACAATGTAATTTATACACCTGAAGCTATTGAAGCATGTGTAAAACTTACCTCACGTTACATTACTGACCGGTTTTTACCCGATAAGGCTATTGATGCATTAGATGAAGCCGGTTCCCGAGTTCATCTTCTGAATATCAATGTTCCAGACCGGATTGTAAAACTGGAAGATAAGATTGAAAAGACACGTGAAGAGAAAATAAAGGCTGTGAAAAGCCAGAATTTTGAATTGGCTGCCAATCATAGGGATAAAGAAAAGAATCTTTTGCAACTCCTTGAACAGGAAAAAGAGGATTGGGAAAAAGAACTGATTAACCACCGTGAAACGGTGACAGAAGAAAAGGTGGCCGAGGTCGTTGCCATGATGTCAGGGGTGCCTATTCAACGAATAGCACAAGCTGAAGGTAAACGGCTCATGGATATGGGAAAACAGCTCACGGGAAGCGTAATAGGCCAAAATGAGGCAATCAGTAAGATTGTTAAGGCCATCCAACGTAACCGTGCTGGTTTGAAGGATCCTAATAAGCCAATCGGTACATTTATTTTCTTAGGTCCTACAGGGGTAGGTAAAACACAGTTGGCTAAAGTACTGGCCAAATACTTGTTCGATAGCTATGATTCACTGATTCGTATCGACATGAGCGAGTATATGGAGAAGTTCTCTGTATCAAGATTGGTAGGAGCGCCTCCCGGATATGTAGGATATGAAGAAGGTGGCCAGTTAACCGAAAAAGTACGCCGCAAGCCTTACGCAGTGATTCTTCTGGATGAAATTGAAAAAGCGCATCCCGATGTATTTCACCTTATGCTGCAGGTACTGGATGAAGGTCGTCTGACCGATAGTTTAGGGCGTAGCATTGATTTTAAAAATACGATCATCATCATGACTTCCAACATTGGTTCACGCCAGTTAAGTGAATTTGGTCATGGAGTGGGTTTCAATACCAGCAAGTCTGGCAACGAAGATGGTGATCATGCTAAATACATCGTTGAAAAAGCGCTGAAAAAAGCTTTTGCTCCTGAGTTCCTGAATAGGATCGATGATGTGATCATGTTTAATCCATTGTCTAAAGAGCACATTTATCAAATCATTGATATTGAATTAAGAGGTCTGTATGAAAGAGTTAATTCGCTGAATTACAAACTTAAAATCTCTAATGCTGCTAAAGACTTTATTGCTGAAAAAGGATATGACGCCCAGTTTGGTGCTCGTCCTCTCAAGAGGGCTATTCAAAAGTACCTGGAAGATGAAATGGCCGAGGTAATCATTAAAGCTTCTGTTGTTGAAGGAGATACCATCTCGGTAGGCTTCGAAAAGAAGACAGAAAAGATTAAGATTAAGATTATATCGACTAATCCGAAAGAGAAGGAAAAAGAAGAATAAAGTAGATCTATAAAACAAAAAACCAGGTTTCAAGCCTGGTTTTTTGTTTTATAGAGGTACCTAAGGGCTAGCAATGAAATATCATCCGACTGAGCACTTCCACCTTCGTAATTCTGAATGCTTTTTAAAAGTTTCGTTACTACTTCTTTGGCATCCAGATTGTTCATCCCTTGAATTTCCTCCTTTAGTTTTTCTGTACCGAAATGAGTTCCCTGTGGGTTTCTTGAATTGATGATCCCATCTGTATATAAAAGAATCAAATCTCCTTGTTGCAATTCAATCGTATTGCTTTTATAAGTCTTATTTTTATAAATGCCCAAAGGTATACCGTGACTTTTTGACAGGGTGCGCATGGTCCCATCCACATGTAGAATGAACGGATAATTGTGTGCTGCATTGCAATAATCCATGATGCCTGTATTCACATTCAATATTCCGATAAAAAGTGTTACAAAATATTGATTTGGATTTCTGTCACTTAACTCATTATTCACCTTTTCGATGATCTCTCGGGAAGATAAATTGTTTGAATTACTTTTTATCAACGTGCTGGCAATGGCCATAAACAACGAGGCAGGTATTCCTTTGCCCGAAACATCACCAATGGCTATTAAAAGATGTTCTTCATCAATAAAATAATAATCATACAAATCTCCGCCAATTGATTCGGCAGGTTTGAGTATGGCATAAAGGTCAATCTCAAGATAATCAGCAAAGGCAGGATATCCGGTAGGAATGATATTTTGTTGTATCTCGTGGGCCGACTTTAAATCATCTTCAAATTTCTGTTTCTCTTTGGCTGTTTTCAATTGCTCCCCTACCATTTTCCCATATTTAATCTGCCAGTCTTCCAGGCTTTGGGCCAGCATCTTGATTTCATCCTTGGTATTATCCAGTTTCCCCGTTGAAGAAGCAAAACCATGAATGGCATTGGTAACTCGCACCAATGGATCAAGAATTCTTTTAAATATCAGCATATTCATCATGAACAAGATCAAAATTCCCAATACAGAGACTCCAAGAATTTTGTATAGGTTCCTATCATGATCTCTGAACAATTCTTTTTCAGGGATCACAATAATCAATATCCAATCTGAATTGGATATAGTTGCATGATAAAACCAACATTTTTGGCCATTTAGATATTCGGATACGCCATTTCCGACCCCTCTCCCACTATTCCGTATTTTTGATTCAATTTCCGGCTGATAGTCCGTTTTTATGGGTGAAGTATTATCAAAAATATTCTTTTTAAGGATCCATTTTTCATTGGGATGAGTGATTATCCATCCCGATTTGTTGGTTATAAATGAATAACCTTTTTTTTCGATTTTAATTTCTGAAAGCATCTGCCTGATCTTCATCAGAGAAACCACACTTGATACTAAGCCAGCTACTTTAGTCGTTCCCGGATGATAGATGGGCCTGTAATAAGATACAAATAAATGGGACGTATCATTCTTACAATAAATAGGGTCAGACCATTTGCCATATCCAGGTACCAACTTCCCTTCTTTAAGATTTTGGATGTATGAATCATCAATTTCCTGATAGGGAATGCAAATTAGTTCGTCAAGATTCCCGGATGAAAACTTGCGGACATCCTTTTGCAGATCATCCAGCATATAAACTTCAATGCTTTCCAGAATTTCGTTGGATGCAAGTATCTGCTTCAGAAAGAAATCAAGTTCATTGTGTTGATAAAAGTAAAAGGCCTGATTAGCTATATTCCTGGTAATATCTTCAGTTCCAATCGTAATCCGTGCTATTTTTGAAACTACCTGGTTGCTTTGATGAATGGCCCCTTCCTCAATCTTTTCCATCAAAACCTGATCGCTGAAGCGGTGATTAATAAATACAATCGCTGCAATAATAAGAATGGCAATGCTTGTAATGGTCCAATTCAGGCGGTAAGA
>JACMKG010000366.1 GCA_014380255.1 Prolixibacteraceae bacterium
GTGTTTTACGCTCTATCCTTTAGTTTGAAATTGAGGGTGACAAGGACAGCTAATCAAATGGTCGTTTACCATCCCGGTAGCCTGCATGTGGGCGTAAATGACGGTAGAACCCACGAATTTAAATCCTCGCTTTTTCAAATCATTACTTATGACATCAGACAGAGGTGTCTTGGCAGGCAAATCACTAAGCTTTTCCCATTTGTTAATTAATGACTGATGGTTGACAAAACTCCAGATATACTTATCGAAGCTTCCGAACTCTTGCACTATCTTCAGAAATTGTTTTGCATTGTTGATACTTGCTTCAATCTTTAAGCGGTTTCGGATGATTCCCGCATTGGCCATTAATTCCTCAACTTTATCGTTACCAAATTGGGATACTTTATGAACATCAAAATCTTCATAGGCTTTTCTGAATGTTTCACGCTTGTTAAGGATGGTCTGCCAGCTCAATCCGGCCTGCATTCCTTCTAAAATTAAGAACTCAAATAACTTCTGATCATCGTGTAAGGGTACACCCCATTCTTCATCGTGGTATTTGGCCATTAACTCATTTTTCTGGGCCCACCCACAACGGCTTTCCATCGGCATAGTATTTGTATTCATTTTCAGATAATTAGAATAAATATATTTAAAAACTGCTCCATCTTGAGAAAACAAGATAGTGGGCTCAACGTTAATGTATTCAAAAAATAATTAAAAAAACAAAGAAAGAAGCTTAAACGCTAAAATACTACTTTTACTATTTAGATTCTATTTATAAATTGCACCGAAATGAAAAAACAACTCTATCTTCTGTTGATTCTTGTTTCAAACGTGGCTTTCAGCCAGTTGAACATTAATCATTACATACGAGTGGGCGAAACGCGCATTCAGATCGGTAATTATGTTGGTGCAATCGAGAACTTCAACATAGTCATTAGATTCAAGCCTCATTTGCCGGAGCCCTATTATTTCCGAGGCATTGCCAAGCATCAGCTGGAGGATTTCAGGGGAGCTATCCAGGATTACAATGTGGCCGTTGAAATTAAGCCTTATTACCCGGATGCCTATATGCATCGCGGCCTTGCCTTTTTGGAGCTGAAAGATTACGCCAAAGCCATTGCAGATTATGACAAAGCCGTTGAACTTGACCCTAACAATGCCAATTTATACAACAACAGGGGGATTGCAAAAATATCGATGAAAGATTTCGATGGAGCCATTGCCGACTATGACAAAGCTCTTGAGATAAATCCGAAATTCACCAACAGCCTTATCAACCGAAGCAATGCCAAGTTGATGAAAGAGGATATCAAGGGAGCGATTAAAGATTTGAACCAGGCCATCATCATCCGGCCTCATTTTTCCAACGCTTATTTATTAAGAGGCCTTGCACGCCTGGAGCTCAACGATTATGCCTCAGCGTTACGCGATTTTGATCAGACCATCAAGCTAGAACCCAAAAGTGCCTATGCCTATACCAACCGCGGGATCGTCAAACAAAAGCTTGAAGACCACAAAGGGGCTATCAATGATTACAACATAGCTTTGCAGCTTGATCCCACCATGGCCAACGCCTATATGAACCGGGGAATCGCACGTGAGATACTTAAGCGCCCCGGATTCCAGGAAGACTATGCGATTGCAGCCAGGTTGGATCCAAAATTTGCGTTTGATCCCAACGCGGTTGATGCACGTGCACTGGCACAGGCCAATCAAAAGCAGGGCCAGGCATCCAACCAGTCACAACAGGCTCAAAGCCCTTCTAAACAGCCAAATAACGCAGCAAAAGTTCAGGCTGAAGAAGAAGCCAACAATGAACCTAAAAAAGAAACCAAGGAAGAAAGAGACCGCAGAAGATATAGAATGGCGTTGGCTGATGCTCAAAATGTAATGGAACCACAGAAAGAAATAGTTGATGATGGACGCATTCAGAATAAAAACATTGTTATAGACCTACAGCCTATCTTTATTCTTTCTTCCTATGATAGATATTCCGATGACTTTGAGCGCACCCAATACTTCAACCTGGAACTGGAGGATATCAATAATTTCAACAATTACAATCCGGTGGTAACGATCTCAAACAAGCCGGTAGACCATCTGAAAGAAGTATTTAAAAACAACATTCTTTACTTCAACGAAAAGATTGGCAACAACAGGGATGAAAGCCTGAATTACCTTAGCAGGGGAATATTTTACAGTTTAATTGAAGATTATCCCAACTCGATCAACGATCTGCAAAAGGCTATTCAACTGAATCCAAAGAATGCATTGGCTTATTTTTCAAGAGCAAATAGCAGGCTTAAGATAACCGATCTGGTCGAACAGCTCAAGCAATCATCAGAGCCTATTACAGTTCCTATGAATAGTACCTCGAATGGTAAGCAGGTAAATACCACGGAAACGGTTATCGATTATCACGAAGTATTGAATGATTATTCAACCTGTCTGACCCTTAATCCCAATTTTGCCTTTGCTTATTTTAATCAGGCGTACGTAAAATGCAAAATGCGTGATTATGAATCTGCACTGATTGATTTAAACAAAGCGCTCGATATAGAAAAAGACTTTGCAGAAGCCTACTTTAACAGGGGATTAACCAAGATTTACCTGGACGATATTGAAGGGGGAGCCATTGATTTAAGTAAAGCCGGAGAGCTCGGCATACAGGACGCTTACAATGTTATCAAACGTTATTGCAATTAATTGTATCTTTGCGTAGCATATAAAAAGTCTACGATCAATAACATGCAGTTAGCGAATCAACCTCTGGCAGAACGATTGCGTCCAACATCTCTTGATGATTACATCGGACAGGAACACCTGGTTGGTGAAGGGGGAGTTTTGCGTAAAATGATTGAATCAGGCAAGGTTTCCTCATTTTTGCTGTGGGGTCCACCGGGAGTTGGAAAGACCACGCTTGCCAAAATCATTGCCAATACACTCGATCGTCCTTTTTATACCTTAAGTGCGGTAAGCTCCGGGGTAAAAGATGTGCGTGATGCCATTGAAAAAGCACAGCGGACTCAGTTTTTCAACAAGCCCAATCCCATTCTTTTTATTGATGAAATACACCGGTTTAGCAAGTCCCAACAGGATTCATTGCTTGGGGCGGTTGAACAGGGCGTTATTACCCTCATTGGAGCCACTACAGAGAATCCTTCCTTTGAAGTAATCTCTCCCCTGCTCTCGCGTTGTCAGGTCTATATTCTCAATTCTTTGGGCAAGGCTGACTTGCTTAAGATTGTAGATCTTGCACTGACCAAAGATACCTACTTAAAGACCATGAGTATTGTCGTTCAGGAAGAGGAAGCGTTGCTTCGCTTTTCGGGAGGTGATGCACGAAAGCTGCTGAACGTGCTGGAATTGATCATCAATGCTGAAGGCAGCGATTCGGTGGTGATTACCAATGAAAAAGTCATTGACAGGCTTCAAAATACGATGCCTACGTATGATAAAAGCGGCGAGATGCATTACGACATTATTTCTGCCTTTATCAAAAGCATGCGTGGAAGCGATCCCGATGCTGCTGTATATTGGCTTGCCAGGATGATTGAAGGTGGCGAGGATGTTAAATTCATAGCCCGCAGAATGTTGATTTTGGCAGCTGAAGATATTGGTCTGGCCAACCCCAATGCCCTGTTACTGGCTCAAAGTACTTTTGATGCTGTTCATAAGATAGGTTATCCGGAAGCACGGATTATCTTGTCTCAATGTGCCATTTACCTGGCTACTTCGGCAAAAAGCAATTCAGCTTACGAAGCCATTGATGATGCGATTGCCCTGGTAAAGTCAACGGGCGATTTACCCGTTCCACTGCATATCCGGAATGCTCCCACTAAACTGATGAAAGAATTAGGGTATGGCAAGGATTATAAATATGCACATTCATTCAAAGACAACTTTGCTGAGCAGGATTTTTTGCCGAAAAAGATAAAAAATCATAAAATCTATAAGCCCCAAAATAACCCACTTGAACTAAAGATTCTTGAAAGACTTAAAAATTTATGGGGTAAACGCTATCAATAAATGAGATCCAACCTATGTAATATAGAAAAATGTTACGTACATTAGTAGTAGCATTTATAAAAGGGTTAAAAAACAAAATAATTTAGAATTACTCAACAATAGGTTATGATCTTAATAAGAGATACTTTACAATCTTTTCGTAGAATTTCATTGGCAGACCTTGACCAGGTTAAACTAATGAACCGTACAGACAAAAAGTTTTGTCTGCACCGCCAACTGTTACCAAAAATACTGGATGCATTAAAGGAAGAATATTCCATACTCGCTATTGATGAAGAGACAGTATTCAGATATGACAATACCTATTTCGACACCCTGGATGATCAAATGTATATCCATCATCAGAATGGCAAGGGCAACCGATATAAGATCAGGGTTCGTCAATACGTTCAGTCCAATGATAACTTCCTGGAAGTAAAATTCAAGACCAATAAAGGCAGGACGATTAAGGAACGCATGAAAAGAAGTGATATAATCTCGGAATTCAAGAACAAGGAACATGATTTTTTACGCAAGGCATCTCCATACCAGGCTACTGACCTGTATCCCAAGATATGGAGTACCTTTAACCGCATTACCTTGGTAGACAACAACTTTACAGAACGGGTTACCATTGATACATTTCCAGGATTTAAAAACAAGGACCATGAAGTAGTACTGGATAATCTGGTTATTATTGAAGTAAAACAGAGTAAAGCCAATAAACCGGCATTGGTTACCCAGGTTTTGAGCGCGCATAAA
>JACMKG010000367.1 GCA_014380255.1 Prolixibacteraceae bacterium
AAAACAAATTATAAACAGATGAAATATTACCTACCCTTATTATTTGTTTTCCTTTCACTGGCTCTGTGTGCACAGGATGAGAAAAAAGAGGAGGGGATTAAAAAGAACTGGAACTTTGGCGCTTTGCCAGCCATTACTTTTGATACCGATCTTGGCTTTCAGTACGGGGCTTTGGTCAACTTATTCGATTACGGCGATGGGACCCGTTATCCGCGATATGACCATTCCCTTTATTTTGAAGTGTCAAGGTTTACCAAGGGAAGCAGTATTTATAACTTTACGTATAATTCTGACCGCCTGATTAATGGAATTGAGACTACCGCTGATTTTGCCTATTTGACAGACCAGGCTAACGATTTTTATGGGTATAACGGTTTTGAATCTTACATTCATCCCGAGTGGATTGATACAGAAGATCCGGCATACCGGACGCGCATGTTTTATAAGTATGATCAGAAATTACTTCGGCTGAAACTGGATGTCCAGGGAAACTTGACGGGCGAACGTTTGCGTTGGACGGCAGGTGTAAACTTCCAGGATTTTAAGATCGGCTCTGTGAATACCAATAAGCTGAACAAGGGAAAAGAGGAGGAAGATAAACTGCCTTCGCCGACCGAAATGCCCGGTTTATATGAGAGATACCAACAATGGGGCATCATTGGTGCCGAAGAAGCAGATGGTGGAATCATTCCTACTTTCAGGGTAGGTTTAGTATTGGATACTCGCGACAATCGACCTAACCCAATGAAAGGAATAGCTACTGAAATCTTGCTGGAGACTTCACCAAAGATACTGGGTGCTGAAAGCTCCTTTACCCAGGTGGGAATTATTCACCGCCAGTATTTTACACTTATCCCAAGGGATCTTTCGTTGGCTTACCGTCTGGGGTACCAGGCTACCCTGTCAGGGGATGTGCCTTTTTATTACCGTTCGCATATCATTAATTCGGTGCTGACAGAATCAGCATCGGGAGGATTAGGAGGGAAGAAAACGTTGCGAGGGATACGTCGCTACCGTGTTGTAGGAGAAGATATGGCATATGGTAATGTGGAATTGCGCTGGAAATTTGCACGTTTTGACATAGGCAGCAATCATTTTTACCTGGGGATGAACGCCTTCACTGATTTTGGGAAAGTAACCAAAAAGGTAGATGTGGAAAGCAGGATTGCTCCGGTAAGTTCTATTCCTCAGCCTGATTATTTCAGATGGGGAGCCGATAAAATGCATTATGCATATGGAGCAGGATTGCGCATTGCCATGAACGAGAATTTCATCGTTGCTGCTGATTACGGCATGGCAGCCGACAGCCAGGATGGGGATTCAGGGTTTTATATGGGGTTGAATTATTTGTTTTAAGAAGTTCCAAGTTTAAAGTTCCAAGTTCCAAGTTGTGGGGTGCGTAGGTAAGGGTTTTTGCTAACTCCGTTTTAAGGTCCTTAAGGACTTTGAGGACCTTAAGCTAGTCCTTTACCAAAGGCTCAAAAGCCTTTGCCTAATTCGTTTTAATCTTGTCCTTGAAGACTTTCCTGAACTTTTCCAGTTTGGGTACAATTACCATCTGGCAATATCCTTGCGTTGGGTTGTTGGCATAGTAATTCTGATGGTAATCCTCTGCTTTATAGAATTTGTCAAAAGGGGTAATTTCTGTAACTACCGGTTTGTTATATACATTTTGCCTGTTGAGTTCGGCTTTGTACTTTTCGGCCGCTTCCTTTTGTTCAGGGGTATGGTAGAAAACAGCAGAGCGGTATTGAGTACCCACATCGGCTCCCTGCCGGTTAGGTGTTGTAGGATCATGGGTTTCCCAGAATACTTCCAGCAGTTCATCATACGTGATAACTGAAGGGTCATAAGTGATCTGAATAACTTCTGCGTGACCCGTTAATCCAGAGCAAACTTCACGGTAGGTTGGGTTTTTAATTTTACCGCCAGAGTAACCCGATTCCACTGTTTCAACTCCTTTAAGGCTCTTAAAAATGGCCTCCGTGCACCAAAAACATCCGTTGCCAAAGGTGGCAGTTTCTTTCTGTGCCAAACTTGTTGCTTGTGTCATTGCAAAGAATATTAATATGAAAAGGTATTTTGTCATCAGTTATGCTTTGAACTTAACAACAAACCGGGAAGGGAAAAGGTTGAGGGCAATGAATGGCTGGGAGCATGGAGCATGGAGGAAGGAGCATGGATGGTAGGAATCCACTTACCGAGCCATGCCCCATGCTCCCTGCTCCCTGCCCTTAGGCAAGCAATTCATCCAGGTTTTCCATGGCTGATGATAATCCTTCTTTAAAGCCCATTTCCAGAATCTTCTCCAGGTCGGAGACTTCATGATAGGTAATGGCAATGAATACGGTTGTAGAATCCCCTGTTTCCTGGAATTCATTGCTCCAAACCGATTTCGGCAAATTGTGATCAATATTCCCATTTTCATCACAGAATGCATCTTCTCCCATATAACTAATATAGGGGGTGATTGAATGGAAATCTGCACGCGACCAATGGGTGGTTCCATCGGGGCCTACCATGGCATATATCCACGATCCTCCTTCTCTGAAATCCATTGATTTAGTCTGCGCCTGCCAAGGTTTTGGTGCCCACCATTGGTCCAGCAATTTACTATCCGTCCAGGCAGCCCATACTTTTGTAAGAGGAGCTGCAAATTCTCTTTTGATAAAGATTTTCTTGTTTTCCTTATCAACCGAAAAATCCATCATAAGACTTGTTTGTGCTTTCATGTTCTTCTGTTTTTAAGTGATTCAATACATTTTCAAGCTGCTCAAAACGATTGTGCCAATGTTTTTTGAATTGCTCCAGCCATTGCTCTATTTCTATCATTTTTGTTGGATTCATATGATAGTAAATCTCCCGGCCTACCTTTTCCTGCTTTAATAACTCGCATTCAGATAAGAACTTAATATGTTTGGAAACTGCCTGTCGGGTAGTGCCAAACTGTTCAGCCAGAGCATTGGGAGTCATGGCCTGTATGGCAATGAACCCCAGTATGGCTCTTCGGGTAGGGTCGGCAATGGCTTGAAAAACATCTCTTCTCATTGATAAAATCATTTAATGCAATCGTTTATTGCTGATTATACGAATGTGCAACCTTTTGGTTTCATAAGAGAAAAGAATCCAAGTTAAAGTAAAAAGGGTTGGGAGTCTCAGAACCTAAGCGAAAGAGGTATAATACTGGTGAGAAGAATATTGAGCAAGTGACTCTTATAATTAAGGGATGGGAAGATAGCGAGCCTTAATTGATAGAAGCATGTAGTCACCTGCTCAATATTGAAATCCGTGTAATCCGCTCTAATCCGTGCAATCGTATATTCTTAGAACTCGATCTTATAGCTGATACCCGGCATCACAAAAGTATCCTTAATCATTTCTACCTGCCCGGTTTCGTGGTTGTACGAATACTCCCTGTTCTGGGGTGTTCCCAACGCATTGTTTACCTGCAGCGCCCAGATGGATGAATGATTCTTTTTGTTGATCCGGTAGGTAAAGGTCAGGTTAAGAATGTTGCTTACATCTTCTTTGTTTTCAAAGGGCCTGGTGTTGTCAAAAACAGGTCGCCTTGCTTCGTTTGATTCAGCAACAAGCAGCGGGGTGGTTCTCTCACCTCCCAACATGTTGAGCCGGGCATTCAGTCCAAGAATATTGTTTTTATTCTTGCCCATAAAGAACTCTTTTCCTATCAATACGTTGCCAACAAAAGACCGGTCGTAGCGGGTATTTCTCCAGATACCATCATCAGCTTTGTATCTAGAATCGAATACTGAAGCTGTGATAAGGTAATAAAAGTTGTTTTTCAAAAAGCGTTCAAGGGTAAAATCTACTCCTATGTTTTCTCCCAGCGAATTGTTTTCCAGTGCTTCCCTGAAAGTAAGGTCCTGTTTGAAGTTAATCATTGAATAAGAGCTGTCTGCAATCCCGGGAATATCATACAAATATTGATAATAAGGCTCAATTTTCAGGCGCGTATTTTCTGTTATTCTCCAGTCGTATCCCAACACCAGA
>JACMKG010000052.1 GCA_014380255.1 Prolixibacteraceae bacterium
GAGAATTATATAAAAAATAGCCGCAAAATAATACTTGTAAAACTTGGATTACAACATAGAAGTAACTCATTAGTAACCCATCTGTAACCTTTCTGTAACCTCAGATACAGAAAGGTTACCAATGGGTTACCAATGGGTATCTAAAGCAGGCAAAATAGGACGAAAGACAAGAGATAGTAGACGAAAGACCAATGAAAGTAAAGAGCCGTGTAACAATCCTTTCAGCCACAGCGGACAAACAGTCCATCAATCGCGAGAATTCGCAAAGACGTTAACTTTCGTATGCCTGAATTCCGCTTCCTATTCCCCATTTGGGGATGCATATCAATAGAAAAACGCAAACAATACAACGTGGTTTCCTTCCCCCGTAGGGGATACACGTTAATTAACTTTTCCTGTCAAAGCCAATCCTTTTAATGAATATGAATTCCCTTCCGGGAAAAAAGAGTCTCATTATTGATCGTTGTTTTTTCTATTGATAGGAATTGCCTACGGCAAAAAAAGCGCTTTACTTCCCAGGATTCGAAACATCAAGACACTCCAATTTGGTATGAATATAATGAAGTTAACGCCTATGCGATAAATATCGGGACAGGCTATGTGGCAATTATAAAACTAGCAATTTAGAGTATATGAAATGGGAAAGTAAATGAGGAGTGCAACAATGCTTCCCGCCACAGCGGACAAACAGTCCTTCAATCCTTCAATCCTTCAGCATTCAGTCAGAAGTTGCTTCGAATAGGGCCTTTGCACTTTCATATCCACCAAGGCTTTTTACCCTATTTTGGCAAGCAGCTTTTTAAAGGCCGAAATCATCGCTTTATCAAAGGCAGGGTATTCAATCACATCTTTGGCTATATAAACGAACATGATGGCTAATTGCGCTTCTTTGGCCCCTAATTCGCCGTACAAATAGTCTTTATGGAGACGGTAGGCCTCGCGCATGCGTCTTTTGAGCAGGTTTCGCTTGACAGCTCTTTTGAAATTACGTTTGGAGACTGTGAAAGCTGCCTGTACAGGGGTAGGCTGGCCGGAGCCGGTTTTTAAAAAAACCACTTTAAGGGGATAGGCTAAAAAGGATTCACCCAAAGAGAATAAGTCTTCGATTGTTTTTTGGCTGCAAAGCCTTTCATCTTTATTCAATGTGAATCCATTCATCAAACGAAAGTACAATAAAAAAGGGGAAATTAATTTTCCCCTTTTTGCTGGATGATTATCTTAATGGTTCCAGGAATGAAGCCCGGATTATTTGTTATGCTTTTTGATGTATTGCTCCAGGGCCATAGTCATCGAAGGAGCTTCAGCAGTAGGGGCTTCAATATCAAGCCTTAATCCTGCTTCGATTACTGCCTTGGCAGTTGCCGGGCCAAAGCATGCGATCTTGGTGCTGTCCTGCTCGAACTGCGGGAAGTTCTGCATCAGGGATTGAATTCCTGAAGGGCTGAAAAATACGAGGATGTCGTAGTTTACATCTTTCAGGTCGGATAAATCACTGCTTACCGTTTTGTAGATAATGGCAGGGGTGTATTTATACCCGGCCTTATCCAGCAAATTGATGATCTCCGGCTGATTTACCTGGGATACGGGCAACAGGAATTTTTCATCCTTATGCTTTTTCATCACATCAATCAAATCCGAAAACTTTCCTGCCCCGTAGAAGATTTTGCGCTTGCGGTACACGATATACTTCTGCAGATAAAAAGCGGTGGCTTCCGAAACACAGAAGTATTTCATGGTATCGGGAATGGTCAACCGCATTTCTCCGCTCATCCGGAAGAAGTGATCGATGGCACTACGGCTGGTAAAGATCACACCCGTGTGGTCCATTATCTGGACCCTGGTTTGCCTGAACTCTTTGGCCGAAACACCTTCAACCTGGATGAATGGTCGGAAATCAACCTGTATATTACTTTTTTCAGCCAGATCAAAATACGGTGATTTAGCCGTATCCGGCTTAGGCTGCGTGATTAAAATTTTCTTGATTTTCAAGGTAAATGCTTTTAAATTTATTTCTTTCCTACCCAATCAACAATAAATTGTAGATCAGCAGTAATGGTAAAAATTCAAGGGTACAAAGGTATAAAATCAAATATAAAATCGAAAAATGTTTTCTTAAGAAAATTTTAGCCCCCCGGCGCAAGGAAAGCAAATAGAAAATTGCGACGATACCAAGGCCCAGGAATAAGAATAATTCGGGCTGATAAACAGGCACAAAGGCAATGATGGCCGTAACCGGAAGCAGGAATAATCCCAGGATGCGGTTATAGACCGTCATGCTGAAAAGGTATTCCTTGACCTCTCGTTTGCTTTCCGTCATTAATCCGGTAAGCATATAGGCCAGTCTTTTTAGAAAAAAGTACCCGATTACACTGCCTACACAAATCAGGTATACCACAAACGAATCCTTGATTCCAAAATTAATCCTATAGGTACTTAAAAACTGGTACCAGAATAGGGCGAAGATAAAATTGAATATTATATCGAGCCGAAAGGAAGCGTGCAGCAGGTTAAAATAGCGTTCACGAAACACACGGGTGAAAGTCGAATAGTTGATCGTAGCCTGTGCCAGCAGGGATAAATACTTGTTGAAAATAAGCCTGACGGTGGCAAACAGGAAAAAGGCAGCTACCAGAACCCCTACCAGCCAGTCTGGATTGTTGCGCGAGAGTTTTTTACCCGGGAAAACAACTTCCACTCCCTTTAAAACCGTATGAAGCGAATCATAGGGAAGGGGTTCGAGTAAATTCTTCTGGTAGTTGTAAAAACCATCGTAGGGCTTTCTAAACTGAGACCATTCGGGCCGGGTGCTGAAATAAATCACACTGTCAGGGGCCACATAATGGGCATTTAGCGAATCGAGCAAAGCCGAATCAAGCAGATTTATATTTTCTGAAACCTCTTGGGATTCAAAGAAATTGGTTTGAAAACCAGACTGATTCAAATGCAGGTTTGAGTTTATAGAGTCTGA
>JACMKG010000368.1 GCA_014380255.1 Prolixibacteraceae bacterium
AACAGCTAAGGCTATCGTATGAAACGACCGAACAGGATTCGTGGTTTAAATCAGGGTTCAACCACCTGAACGAAGTATTGAGCGGAGATCAGAATGTATCGGATATTGCCAATCATGCCTTATCCTTTATGATGAATTTTCTGCATTCTCAACTGGGATCCATTCACCTGTACCATGAAGAATATCAGTTTTTAAAGCTCATCAGTTCGGTAGGTTTTGATTCCAAAAGGTTAAAGGAGCGCATCAAGTTAAATGAAGGCTTGATAGGTCGTGCCGGAGCGGAGAAACGGATTATCTTTCTCTCAGAGATTGATGAAGAGAAATACACCACGTATTCTTCATCCGGGGAATTTCATCCCAAACAGGTGGTTGTCGTACCGCTGCTGTTTAATGACACCTTGATTGGCATTCTTGAATTATCTTCCCTTCAATGCTATTCGGAAATTGAAAAACAATTCATTAAAGAATCATCCAGGATCATTGCCATTAACCTGAGTTCAGCCATAAACATGCTTAAGACCAGCGAATTGCTGCAAAAGACACAGGATCAGGCCAGTGAACTTCAGGTGCAACAGGAAGAATTAAGGGTAGCCAACGAAGAACTGGTTGAACATACCCAGGTATTGACTGAAAGCGAGCGAAGGCTTCAGGTGCAACAGGAAGAACTGCGGGTAGCCAACGAAGAGCTGGAAGAAAGAACCCGGCAACTGGAGATTCAGAAAGAAGCCATCAGTTTGAAGAACTCTGAATTGACAGACACGAGAGATAAGCTGGAATTAAAGGCCAAGGAGCTGCAACTCTCCAGTCAGTACAAGTCGGAATTCTTAGCCAACATGTCGCATGAATTACGGACACCGCTTAACAGTTTGCTGATCCTGTCCAATTTGCTGAGCAATAACAAGACGGGCAACCTGACTCCCGACCAGGTAAGATCAGCTAAGATCATTCACAAAAGTGGTTCCGATTTGTTGCACCTGATTAACGAAGTGCTTGATTTGTCAAAGATTGAAGCAGGCAAAATGAATGTCGAGATGGGCAATGTGAATACAACCGATATCAAGGAAGAGATTCTCATGAATTTCAATGCTTCAGCAGAAGACAAAAAGCTGAACTTCAAGGTGCGCATGGCTGCAGGGTTCCCCATGATTATTGAAACAGACCGGCACCGGTTGATGCAGATAGTGAGAAACCTACTGTCCAATGCCTTTAAATTCACCAGTACAGGAAGTGTGACGGTTGATTTTATACCTACACCGAGTCAGTCTGTATTCAGGAATTCCGCGTTAACGGCATCCAATTCATGCTGCATCAGGGTAAGCGATACGGGAGTAGGCATCCCGAAAGAAAAGAGGGAAGCTATTTTTGAAGCCTTCCAGCAAGCCGATGGAAGCATCTCCAGGCAATTCGGCGGCACCGGGTTAGGGCTATCCATCTCCAAAGAGCTGGTAAGGATGCTGGGCGGTGAAATTCAACTGGAAAGCAAAGTCAATGAAGGATCGACATTCTCTCTATTTATACCTGTCAGACAAATCTCAGACAGTGAAACCCATACGATCAGCACAAAACCAACAGAGCTTTTAGCGGAAGAAGTTGTGGCCCTCCTAAATGATCCTTTTGAAGATCACCCCACCCAGCTTCCTGTCTTTATCGATGATGACCGTGATCAGGCCCTAAATGAGCCGACTGTTCTTATCATACATCCCATAAAGCAACAGGCTGAAAAGTTTTGCCAACAGGCACGGGCGAAAAACTACAAAGTGATCGTGGCTGCCCATATTCCCGATGGATTAATCCTGGCCGAAAAGTTTCAGCCCATTGCGGTCATGCTTGCACAGGAGCTTGCAACCCATAAGGATCCGCAAAATTATGAGCAACTAAAAGCCCATCCAACCATAGGTAAACTTCCGGTACACCTGATTTCACCCATTGAATATATTGGTTCCACGGAAGAATCAAAGCTAAAGACCCTTGAAACCGTTGAATTTGCCGATGCTTTAAATCAAATCGAATCAAACCTTATTTCTCATTCCAGGCGGATATTGGTCATTGAAGATGATAAGGTAACCAGGCTATTGGTGAAGGAACTTTTAAAGGAGCTGGATCTGGAAATCAAGGAAGCCAACTCGGCACAAGAGGCTTATGGAATCATGAGCAAGGAGGAATTTGATTGCATTATTCTGGACTTGGGATTACCTGATTATTCGGGCAAGGAATTGCTTGAAAAGTTAAAATTAACCGGGATTCACATTCCCAAAGTGATCATCTATACCGGGAAAGAATTGTCAAAGGAAGAGTTTAATAGTCTGAGCAGCTACACGGATACCATTATTCTGAAAGGATTGAAATCGGATGAGCGTTTGATGGATGAAGTAACCCTTTTCCTGCATCAGGTTTCTAAAATCAACCCGGGGAACACTATAAAACCAGTTCTGCAAGATAACAATACTTTATTCAAGGGGAAAAAGATCCTGGTGGTAGATGATGATATCCGGAATGTGTATGCCCTAGGCAAAGTACTGGAAGAAAGGGATATTGAGGTTCTGGAAGCTGAAAACGGACAGGTGGCCATTGATCTGTTGAATGAGCACAAAGACATAGACCTTGTGTTAATGGATGTAATGATGCCGGTTATGAACGGTTACGAGGCTATGCGTATCATCCGGAGTACCCCTGAGATAAAAGATATCCCTGTCATATGCCTTACCGCAAAGGCCATGAAAGAGGATCATGAAAACGCGTTAAAGAATGGAGCCAACGACTATTTATCGAAGCCTTTAAATGATGAAAAGTTGTTTGGCATGTTGAAGATTTGGTTGTATAAAAAATAGAACAATGATAAAACCTAAAATACTGCTAGTTGACGATTTGCTGGAAAACCTTATCAGTCTTGAAGCTATTCTTGAAGATTTTAACATCGAATTGGTAAGGGCCTTTTCAGGGGAGGAAGCCTTAAAGCTTAGTTTAAAGGAAGAATTCGCGCTGGTCATACTGGATGTCCAGATGCCGGGTATGAATGGCTATGAGACCCTGGAATTGATGCGCCAGCGCAAGAAAACAAAGTACCTTCCGGTAATTTTCGTTTCTGCCATTCACCAGAGCGATCTGCATATTATCAAAGGAATTGAGACCGGGGCAGTGGATTTTATTCCAAAGCCCGTTATCCCGGATATTTTAAAAGGGAAAGTGAGGATATTTCTGGATTTATACCTTCAGGGAAAGCGGTTGAAGGATTTACTGGCCCAGATGGAAGAAGCGAACCTGAATTTAAAAGTTGCCAAAGCCAAAGCTGAGGTGGCCACTAAAACCAAGTCCATGTTCCTGGCTAACATGTCACATGAGATTCGGACCCCGTTGAATGGAGTCATTGGCTTATCTAAATTGCTAAAAAAGACTTCATTGGATCATGAACAGAAGGAACTGATAGATATAATTACCGTTTCAGGAGAAAATCTGCTGCTAATCATTAACGACATCCTTGACTTCTCCAAGATTGAATCCGGCCAGATACAACTGGAGATTATTGATTTTAACCTGAAGACCTTGGTAAATAACATTTATCAGTTAATGAAATTCAAGGCTAAGGAAAATGGTATCAGTTTAAATTGTTATATTTCAGAGGATATTCCCGAAGTATTGAAAGGAGATTCACTGCGCATCAGTCAGATACTGATGAACCTGGTGAACAATGCCATTAAATTCACTCATGAAGGAAAGGTAGATATTCATATTGAATTGATTGACCAAATTGACAAAAACGTCCGCTTGCGCTTTAAAGTAGCGGATACCGGGATTGGGATCACGGATGAAGGCAAACAATTGCTATTCAAGGAGTTTTCGCAGGCAGAAACATCGATCAGCAGGGAATATGGAGGAACAGGCCTTGGGCTTGCCATTTCAAAAAACCTGGTGCTGATGATGAAAGGGGAAATCGGGGTTCAGAGTGAATGGGGCCAGGGATCAGAATTCTGGTTCAGGCTTCCATTGCAAGTGGCTGGAGATACAGAACTGCCGGAGGATAAGGAAACGCATCGAATGCCTTCCAATATTAATATATTATTGGCTGAGGATAATATGATCAATCAAAAAGTTGCCACCCTGACACTTAAGCAACTGGGATTTGAATGTGATATTGCGAAAAACGGCGTTGAAGCATTTAAACTGTATGAAACGAATCGTTACGATTTGATTTTTATGGATATGCAAATGCCCGAAGCTGATGGTATCCAATCGACCCGATGGATCAGGGAATTTGAAAAGGATACCTATATTAAATATCCAAGCTACATTGTTGCAATGACTGCCAGTGCGATGCAGGAAGATAAAAACAATTGTTTCCAGGCAGGCATGAACAACTTTCTGTCCAAGCCTTTTACAGAAAATGAACTTCGTACTATCTTAATGGAAGTGGTAAAATACCAGAAAAAATAAGTATATGTCACAGGGTGTTTATAATGAAACAGATACTGAACTTTTTAACATCGAGCTGCAATTGCTCCTGGAGGCTATATATCTCAGGTATGGCTATGATTTCAGGAATTACAGCAAAGCTCATTTAAAAAGACGTGTTCTGTATCGTTTAGGCATCAGCAAATTAGCAACAGTTACTGACCTTCAGAACAAGGTTCTATGGGACCGTGAATTCTTTAAAGAGTTCCTGGATGATCTTTCCATCAATGTAACAGAGATGTTTCGTGACCCTGATTTTTTCAGATCACTGCGTGAGAATATGATCCCCAAGCTCAGGACTTACGCCTATTTTAAAATCTGGATTGCAGGATGTGCAACGGGAGAAGAAGTATATTCATTTGCGATCCTGATGCAGGAGGAAGGCCTACTGGACCGGTGCCAGATCTATGCCACTGATTTCAACCAAAAGGTACTTGAAATAGCCAAGGAAGGGGTGTATCAAAAAGCCGACATGGAACAGTATCAAAGAAACTACCAACTTTCGGGAGGAAAGAAAAACCTGGCTGATTATTACACGTCCATGTACGGATCGGTCATGTTTCATAAAGACTTATCCAGCCGCGTTGTATTTGCGGATCACAACCTTGTAACCGACAGTGTATTCGCGGATGTCAACCTTATTCTGTGCCGTAATGTTTTAATTTATTTTGAAAAG
>JACMKG010000369.1 GCA_014380255.1 Prolixibacteraceae bacterium
ATGAATATTCTCAAACAGATGCAGTTCTTCTTTCAGGTCGGGGTTCTTTTCCAGGAAATCCAGGAACTGATCGATCAGGGTTTCTTCCAGGTTACCTTCCAGGTAATCGAGGAAAAACGCTTCGTAATTATCTCTGGTTATCTTGTTTTTCATACCACCAATTCCATTTTACCGATGTAACTTTTCAGGAATACCCGGGCGCGGTAGATATACACCTTTACCTGGGCTTCGCTCAGTGAGGTTACTTCTCCAATTTCCTTGTAGGAGTAACCTTCGTAGTCGCGCAGCAGGATCACCGTTCGCTGTATTTCGGGCAAACGGTTGAGGGCCTGGTTCAGTACCTCAGACAGATCTGAATATTGCTGGTCGTGGGTTTTTTCAGGAACGTGGGTATCCTCCATAAATGTCTGTCGCTTATCTTTACGCAGGATGTCAATCATGGTATGATAAGCCGTGGTGAACAAGTAGGACTTCACTTTCGCTGAATCCACATTTTGAATGTTTCTCCACAGTTTCTCGTACGTGTCCTGCACGATGTCGCGTGCACGTTGTTCATCCCTTATGTTTTTAAGGATAAAACGATACACATTGTCTGAATACAAATCGACCGACTGGTTGTATTCCTTTAGATTCATTCTGCTGAGCTTACATATTTTCGTCTGTAAGACGATCAGCGATCTATTTAGTTACAGCACCCGTGAGTTTTTGTTCGATGGGTACTTTGGATTGTTCGATAGCTTCCAGGAGCACCTTATCGATGTTTTTGATAATGGGGTAGAAACCTTCATCGCCCATGATGTTGCGGGCAATATATGCTTTAAGCTGATGGTCGATAATTTGCGAGGAGGTTTTCAAATCACGGTTATCTACCGGAACGCCCTTTTTGGAAGCAAAAGCCACAAACTGCTGCAGCAAATCTTTGTTCTTGAAATGTTTTTCCAACTCAGGGATGTTGTCCAGTGTGGAAAGCGTCTTCCGGTTGGCATCCGCATAATCAAGGGCAAACTGGTAAACCAGGCCTTTCTGGGTAATCTTGGAATAGTATTTCGAGAATCCCAGGGTATCGGCCGGAATAAAGAAATCTGGCATAATACCGCCACCCCCGCGCACGGTACGGCCTCCAAGGGTTGAATATTTGACTGTATCGGTATACTTGATACTGTCGGAGACCTGGAATTCGCCATGGATTGCCCGGGCCATAATATCCTTGTAATATTCATCCGTACCCTTGTCGTAAGGCTTTTGGATGCTTCGTCCGCTGGGTGTATAGTAACGGGCCACGGTCAGGCGCAGGGCGCTGCCGTCCTTGAAAGGTATCTGTTCCTGAACCAGGCCTTTGCCGAAGGATCTGCGTCCAAGAATCCAGCCACGGTCGTTGTCCTGGATAGCCCCGGCAAAGATCTCGCTGGCCGAGGCCGAGAAATCATCAATGAGCACCAAAATACCCATATCGCGGTAAGCACCCGTGCCATCGGCATTAAAGGTTTTGCGCGGCTGAGCCTGTCCTTCGGTATAGACAATCAGCTCACCTTTGTCCAGAAACTCGTTGACCATCTTGATCACCGACGTCAGGTAACCTCCTCCGTTTCCGCGAAGGTCTACAATAACCTCTTTCATACCCTTCTGATCAAGTTTATCCATTCCTTCCATGAATTCCTGGTAGGTATGTTCTCCAAAACGGCTAACCTTTATATAACCGGTGGTAGGATCAACCATGTAGCTCACATCAACGCTGAAGATGGGTATTTCACCCCGGGTAATCTTAAATTCAAAGAGATCTTTATAGCCTTTTCGCTTGATGCCTACATTTACATTGGTTCCTTTTTCACCCCTCAGCTTTGCAAGCACTTTCTCATTCTTAAGTCCTTTGACAGTGAGCGTCGAATCGTTGACTGTCACGATGCGGTCGCCCGGAAGTATGCCTACCTTGGAGGAAGGGCCTCCGGAGATGACTTCCACTACCATGACCGTGTCATTCTGGATCGAGAACTGCACACCGATGCCTCCGAAATTGCCCCTCATTTCCTCTTCAACCCCTACCATTTCTTTGGCAGGGATATAGGCTGTATGGGGATCCAGGTTCTTCAGAATCTGGGGAATGGCCCTTTCAACGAGTGTATCGGTGGAAATGGAATCTACATACGAGCTGTTGATCAACTCAAGGACTGCATCAAGCTTGTTGGCCTTTGAGACCAGGAATGACGCATGGGTGTTTCCTCCTGCATTGCGGCTAAGCCTGTTGCCGATAAAAATACCAATCACAACGGCCAGGGCCAGCAGTAAGGGAATATAAACTGAGAATCTTCTGTTTTTCATTTTTTTAATTCTTTTTTCTGTTAATCTTCCAGAGCAATCTGTACTATTTCTATGTGGGCCTGTTGAAGAAGGTTAATGCCGTCTTCGAGGCGGTAGCTATCGTAGAAAACAACCCTTTTAATGCCTGCCTGGATGATGAGTTTGGCACATTCCATACAGGGTGATGAGGTGACATACAGGGTAGCTCCCTCGCTGCTGTTGTTTGATTTAGCTACTTTGGTGATTGCATTCGCTTCAGCGTGTAGAACATACGGATAGGTGTGGTTGTTCTCGTCTTCACAATTATTTTTAAAACCCGAGGGTGTTCCGTTGTATCCGTCCGAGATAATCATCTTGTCTTTGACCAGCAAAGCGCCTACCTGTCTGCGTCGGCAGTAGGAGTTCTGAGCCCATATCTGGGCCATTCTCAGGTAACGCTGATCGAGCAAGCGTTGCTTATTTTCACTTGTGTTTGTTTCCATGAACTGTGCTTGTATTGAAAAACCAGGCACTGTCTTGCTCCTGGCATTGCTATTTTTTAATTACATATGTTTGAAAGACCTTCCGAAGAGCATAAAACCATTGACAAAGAGACAAAGAGACAAAGTGCCTGAGTACCTGAGTACCTTAGTGCCTTAGTGTGATGCGCTTTTATTTTTTTATTCCTTTCCCACAGGTTGCACCTATTAGACAATTTATTACTTACACAATGCACATGGACAATCAACTCCTCCAACCCTTCAAACCTTTTTCAAACTCTTTTCAAACATTTCTAACCCTTCAAACATTTCTAACCCTTCAAACATTTCCAACCCTTCCAACCCTTTAATACGTCTGTTCCCGGATAGACCCATTACAAAAAACGTTCATCTTAATTCAGATGAACGTCACTTTCGGCTATATTGAGCTTATTTGTTAATGGTTAAGATATTTCATGCACATCATCAAAAGGTCGTTTGATTTGATGGGTTTGGCTAAATAATCATCGCAGCCTGCATTGATTGCCTTATCGCGGTCGTCAGACATGGCAAAGGCTGTTTGTGCAATTACCGGAAGATCGGGATACTTTTGCTTCAGGATGGTCGTGGCTTCATAACCATTCATATCGGGCATCTGCAGATCCATTAAAACCAGATCGATATTCTTTTCCCTTTCGCAGATTTCAAGGACTTCAATGCCGTTACGAGCCCAGAACACATGGGCATCCAGCTTAGTCAGTACTGCTTTGAGGTATAGGTAATTGGATTCTACGTCTTCGGCAATTACTATATTCGGAAATTTCTTATCACTCATCGGGTACCTTTTTGTTGTTTGTTTTTTAACCAATCAAATATATTGAAACATTCTTTGATAAACTATACTTATCCTGTTTTTTTGCTGACAAGTCGTTATCCCATTCCCAGATGCCTTTTTTTACCTATGGAAGTTAATTTATAATTAACATGAATCCGGTATAGATGGTTCCCTTAAAAATGGAAAAAGAAAAAAAATGGCACCATGGAGTTTCATTTATCGAAAGAATGACAGATTTGTCTTCACTTGTTTTTTTGATGGACTGAAGGATTGAAGGACTGTGCATCCGCTCCATCGGAAAGGACTGATGCTCCTGCCTTCCCTTTTTACTTTTGCCTTGTTACTTTTTACTTTTGACTTGTTAGCTTTTAAGGTACTTTCCGGAGATAAAGCGGATTGGATACCATGCAGCCAGAAACCCGATACCTGATACCAACAGGAAGATAGATACCAGGTCTGTTAGCCTGATTTCAACCGGGTAGCTTGAAAAGATAAAAGAGCCATCATTGCCCGGCACCTTCAGTATCCCGAATTCAATCTGTATCCAGCAGATAAAAATACCCAGTATCAAGCCAAGGAGAGCCCCTATGATAGAAATCATCCAGCCTTCAAAAAGGAAAATGGTACGTATTAATTGCTGGTTAGCTCCCATGCTCTGCAGGATGATGATATCTGATTTCTTGTCGATAATAAGCATGGAGAGCGAGCCCAGGATGTTGAATGAGGCGATGATCAGCACAAAGCCCAGGATGAAGAAAATGGCCCATTTCTCCGATTCCATGACCTTGTAGAAAAGCTCGTGCTGCTCAAACTGCGTCTTGACAGTAAAGCGACTACCCAGCACTTTGGCAATTTCTTCTTTCACCTGTTTGTCCGAAAAACCTTTCTGAAGACCAATTTCTACAGCCGAGACATTCCCGCCCATCTGGAACAACTCTTTAGCAAAATCAAAAGGAACCAGGATATATTTGGAATCGATCTCCTGCTGGTTGGCAAAAATACCGCCGGCAAAGATCGTACTGTGAATAAAAGCATTGTTGATATCCGGACGGCCCCGCGTTCCTTTCTTAAGGGTGTACACATG
>JACMKG010000370.1 GCA_014380255.1 Prolixibacteraceae bacterium
CAAACCATTAATCCTCACGAATACAGTCAGATAGCTTGTGTCAACGATTCTAACATCCTTTTTAATAAACTAACCACTGTATTTGAGTGGGGCAAGTCTGCCAAGGTTGATTTTTGGGGATTAATCGATTCGATGCACAGGCCACCTTTCTCAACCCATGAGAATGATTATCACCTCCAAAGCCATTTTATGGTATTCAATGAGAAGGCTATAGCACTACTTCCAGTTTTTTTTGATTCCATTCATATTGAAAGCATTTTTAAGGAATCCGATATTCGCAAATTACGGGAAGAGGCCATTAATCAGTGGGAAATTGGCGTTTCACAGTTTATGCTTAAAAATGGATTAACGATCGGAAGTTATTTTAATGGAAGAATTTATACAAGTCTTTACCTTTCGGGAAAGCTTAGGAATATAAGCATCCGTTTATACCACGAATTAATCAAGGCAGGTTATCCACTGATTAAGAAAAAAGTAATTCTTGACAGAAGCTTCCGAAACTTTATTCGATTCAAGCCTTCCTGGAAAAAGTTAATGCGTGAATACGGGAATAAGGATTGGGAAATTGAAAAGTTGGTGCAAGAAATGGTTGAAATGAGAAATCAAGATTCCAAAAGACCCGTTAATAAACTAAAAGAGCAACCGCATAAGGCTCGTACCTTCTCAGTAAACAAAAACGATGACAAGGATACTTGAGGTGGGCTGCTATTAAAACTTGGGCTTTATCATTCAATGTTTGCTATACAAATGTGATATAAATCTTGTAAATGGTTATTTCTATTCAGAATAATCAATAGCTAACTTCTTGAATAGGTAGTTATTGAAAAACCACTAAGGGTGATTTAAAAAAGCGCCCTTGCTCTTCATTTTCTTTCGCTGAACCTTTAATACTGAATACCTGGCAATAAAAGTCATTCGGTAACCAATTACCCGGATCTTTTTGAATTTCAACAATACAACGTATTTGAAAAATTCCTTGACACTAGTAAAAAAGAGAAATATCCATTGCCTGATATACGCATGCTTTAAATTCAATAAAACGCCCAGGCAATAGTGTTTATCCCTTGCCAACAGTTTATTTAATGAGACATCCGTTTCTTTGGGAGGCGATTGTTCCCGTTCGTGGTAGCCTATCGCTTTCGGATAAATCCCAATTTTCATTCCATGGAGCTTGCATCGGTGAGCATAGTTTAAATCTTCGCCATACTGATTAAAGATGGGGGCAAACAATCCAACTGTTTCAATACACTTTCTGCTCATTAGCCACAGGGCCGCATTTACAAACCTTACCTGGATAATAGAATCCTTTTGTTCAGGAGATGGATTCTTAATTATTTCATTTCCTTTAACACCCAGGTAGGATTTAAATTTCCTGTCAAGTTTTTCTGCGTTGAACAGATGCAAGGGACTAAGAATACCATATTCCGGATGTAGTTTATGCTTTTGGACCAAAAGACCAATAGTTTCAGCTTCTACCCACGCATCCTGGTTGAGAAGAAAGAAATAATCGGCGCCTTCATCATATGCTAGCTGAATGCCTATATTATTGGCTTTACCAAAACCTGAATTTTCATTGTTCTGAATCAATCTTACGGATGGATAGCAAGATTTAATGATCTCTGAGGTACGATCTACCGATTGGTTATCGATCACCACAATAGAACAGCCAGTGGATGAATTAATTACACTATCCAGGCACTTAACTAACCATTTTTCGGCATTGTAAGTAACTATGATGCAATAAATCTGATCAGCATGATTCATAGATTCAAAACAGGTAGGATATTAATTTATATGTATTTATCATTTAACTGATCAAAAGTAAAAGGATTATTTACACAAAACAACCTTAGCATTGTTTATATCTATGTAATTTTTCTTTAAGATATTCCTAAAAGTTAATAAATGAGTGATTATCCGCTTATCTCGTGCATAATTCCGACGCATAACAGGTCTTTAAAATTAAAGACTGCTATTGAAACGGTTTTATCTCAAACGTATCAAAACATTGAACTATTGGTTGTTGACGATCAATCCAAAGATAACACAAAAGAAACTGTTGATATAATTGGATTGCAGGATAATAGAATCAAATACTTATTGAATCCTGTTAAAGGGGCCAACAATGCCAGAAATTTTGGAATTATCCATTCAAAAGGTGAATACATCGCATTCCTGGATGACGATGATCGTTGGGTAAAAACGAAGCTTGAGAAACAGTTGAATGCATTTAAGAATCTGGGAAGTGAATATGGAGTAGTGTATTGCACCTTTGCCCGAAAATCGACCAAGGGGAATGTGGTGAAGCGGCATCCCAGCCGCTTTTCAAGGGTTAAAAATGGCAATATTCTTAACCGTCTGTTAAAAAGAAACTATATTACGACTTCTTCTTTGTTTGTAAAAGCTGAAGTGTTTCAAAAATCAGGTA
>JACMKG010000371.1 GCA_014380255.1 Prolixibacteraceae bacterium
AAACGGGTTACAGACATGATAACATGATTTTAATAAAAGGTGACACCATGTAAAAATAAGGTTTTTCCAATAAATTCATCTTCACTTTTGAGTTTTATTCCACAATAACCTTTTCAACAACCATTTTGCTACCCCGGGCAAGTGAAAAACCAGGAGTGTTGAGAAGATAATTATTTCATAAATTGCCTGCATCATGAAGAAGTCGGTGCAACGCACCTTTCATATTTGTAGAAAAGCTGGCAAGTTCGAAAACGAAAGGTGCGTAGTGCCGTAATATATTAACGGTTAATTAATTGACATTTGTAAGAATAGATTTTTTGACATTACTTGATATTTCGGTGCTACGCACCTTGGGGTTCCAATCTCATGAACGTTATCTACAAATATCAAGGTGCTCCGCACCCACATGATCTTCCGAACACTCCTGATTAAAAACCCCCTGATACATTCCTTTGCTGGTTTTTTATAAGCCGTTTTGTTTCTGCCGGGAGACCTATCCCTGTTAAATTCACAAGCCATTCTCCTTTCCTCAATTCTTTCTCAATAAAGGATCAATACCTGCTCAATGGTTAATAGGGGGTTAATAGGGAGTAAGTAGGATGTTAATAGGTTCATGAACCTGTAATCTACCTATTATCTACCCGTAATCTACCCATTAACTACCCGTAAACCATTGAGTAAGTATTGAGATAGTATTGGGCATCTATTGAGGGTATAATAAAATGAAAGGATTCGAAACTCTTGCCTTCCCTAATCGGGTTGCATGGGTCAATGGAAAAAATCAGGAAAGATATTCCCTTAACAACTCCCATAGCGTAGAGGCCTAATCAACAAATTCCATTTTTTGAAAATATTTTTAACATTTGTTGCAAACGTTTGCAATGGGGTAATTCTTGTTCAATGGCCTGCTTTCCCACTCCAATAAGGCTTTTGGGAGGGTTCACCATTTGTTTTATATGAAAAAGCTTCGTTATATTTGTACAGTTAATTCCAACTTTTGTAATTCCTTTTTACGACTTCATGTGGTTTCCCGGGAAGCTTTCCGGGCTAACTGTTATTGATTCCAACCATTTGACATAGTGGTACCGGGCAAGCTGTTGATAGCGCACCGGGTAGGGATTATCAAAAATAATCTTTACTTTGTTAAAACTCAGCTATTCCCGGCATTGGAGCAGATAAACCGATTAAAACCAACAAATGAAGAAGAAACCTGCATTAAGTTTTTGGCAGATCTGGAACATGAGCTTTGGCTTCCTGGGCATCCAGTTTGGCTTTGCCCTTCAGAATGCCAACGTGAGCCGTATTTTTGAAACCCTGGGGGCCAATATTGACGACATTCCTATTCTGTGGATTGCCGCCCCGGTGACCGGGTTGGTGATGCAGCCCATCATCGGCCATCTGAGCGATAAGACCTGGGGAAGGTTCGGCAGACGCCGTCCGTTCTTTATGCTGGGCGCCATCCTGGCCTCGCTGGCCCTTTTGTTCATGCCCAATTCACCCTCACTGTGGATTGCCGCCGGGATGCTCTGGATCATGGATGCCTCGATCAACATTTCGATGGAGCCCTTTCGCGCTTTTGTAGGCGACATGCTTCCTGCCGAGCAGCGTACGCGCGGTTTTGCCATGCAAAGTTTCTTTATCGGCCTGGGGGCAGTGATTGCCTCCGGACTGCCTTATATTCTGAACAACTGGCTGGGTGTGGAAAACGTGGCCGAAGTGGGTGAGAAGATTCCCCCCTCGGTAAGATACTCCTTTTACCTGGGTGGGGCCGTATTCCTTCTGGCCGTGCTGTGGACCGTACTGAAGACCAGGGAATACTCGCCCCAGGAACTGAAAGAATTTGAGGAGGAGAGTATTCAAAGCCAGGGCCTTAAACAGTTCGCTTACCGCACCCCGGTTGAACTGCTCAAAGGCTTTTTCACCCAAGGCTTTACCTGGCTGATTGTTGGCAGCCTTTTCAGCGCCCTTATTTACGCACAGGATTGGGAAAAAGAACTTTACATCATCTCGGTTGGCCTGGCTATTTTTGGAGTCATTCTTTTGATTACAGCCTGGAATACCCGGCAGGGACTTACGCGCAATGGGCTGGTGGAGGTAATGAGCGATCTGATGAACATGCCCAAGACCATGAAGCAACTGGCCGTGGTTCAGTTCTTTTCGTGGTTTGCCTTGTTTGCCATGTGGATTTATTCCACCTCGGCCGTGACCAGTCATATCTACGGGACCTCGGATCCCACCACCAAGCTTTACAACGACGGGGCTGACTGGGTGGGTTTCCTGTTTGCCATCTACAACGGTTTTGCAGCCCTGATGGCTTTTGTGCTTCCGGTACTGGCCAGGGCCACGAGCCGCAAAATGGCCCATGCCATTGCCCTTACCATTGGAGGCATCGGGCTGATGTCTTTCTACGTAATCACCAATCCGAACCTATTGCTCATTTCCATGGTCGGGGTGGGTATCGCGTGGGCCAGTATCCTATCCATGCCTTACGCTATCCTGACAGGCTCGCTGCCTGCCAACAAGATGGGCGTGTACATGGGTATTTTTAACTTTTTTATTGTAATACCGCAGATTTTTGCTGCCAGCATTTTAGGCTTTTTTACCAAGACGCTTTTTGGCGGGCATGCCATTTATGCCCTGGTCCTGGGGGGAGCTTCCATGGTCGTGGCAGCGGTAAGTGTACTATTTGTTGATGATATTGATCAAAGATGAAACGTCCATGTCAATCGTATTTTAACACACATGAGAATGATTATAAACAATTATAACCAAATGAAAAGTAAACACATAGACACATAGAGCACATAGAATAATTTTTAACTATGTGCCCTATGTGCCTATGTGTTTCAAAATTAGATACACATGAAAAAAATTGAAGCATGCCTATTCGACCTCGACGGGGTAATTGTCGATACGGCCAAATACCATTTTATCGCCTGGAAGGCCTTGGCTCAGGAACTGGGTTTTGACTTCACGCCTGAAGACAACGAACGACTAAAAGGAGTAAGCCGGATGCAATCGCTGGATATCCTGTTGGAAATTGGCAACAGGCAGTTTTCGCAGGCTGATAAACTGGCTATGGCCCAGAAGAAGAACGCACTTTATGTAAGCTACATTGAACAGATGACCTCCGAGGAGATATTGCCCGGGGTGCAGGATTTTTTGCAGCAGTTAAAAAGCCGGGGAATTAAAATAGCCTTGGGATCGGCCAGCAAGAACTCGCCCATGATCCTGGAGCAGATTCACCTTTCCCAACTGTTTGACGTGGTAGTGGACGGAAATTCCATCACCGAGGCTAAGCCTGACCCGGAGGTGTTTCTGGCAGGAGCGCGCCGGCTGGGGGTTGAGCCCTCTTACTGCGTGGTTTTCGAGGATGCCATCGCGGGCGTTCAGGCAGCACACAATGCCGGCATGTACTGCGTGGGTGTTGGGGAAGCCAAAACCCTGCACATGGCCGATAGGGTCATCGAAGGATTCAGCGGCTTTACTTTTGAAAAGCTGCTGCAGGAATTATAAAGTGCTTTTTATTAATCCCGCAAGGGAACACAGGAAATACAGTTCAGCAATGAATGAAAAAATAACGAGCGTATGAAAAATTACATCATACATGACGAGTGGAAAATCATCGAAAAAGACTTTCACCCGGCGGAAAACCGCATCACCGAAAGCCTTCTCAGCATAGGTAACGGACGAACGGGCCAGCGGGCCAATTTCGAAGAAAAATACACGGGCGACAGCCTTCGCGGCAGTTATGTGGCCGGGGTATACTATCCGGATAAGACGCGTGTAGGCTGGTGGAAAAACGGTTATCCGGAGTATTTTGCCA